>JAYVZW010000250.1:0-5500 GCA_043783015.1 Verrucomicrobiota bacterium | reverse complement strand
TTGTGCGATTCGATGTCCAGCCCCTGCGAGGTGCCAGGCTGGTGCTGCATGTGGCCAAGACACTTCCCCGCGCTAATGCCACATGGAAGCTGGAGCCGCTGAAACTTCCGCAGTTCAAGAATCACGACGGCACCGCGCTCATCGCGGTTCATGCGGCGGACGATGTGAAGCTGGAGTTCGATACCGCAGATCGCATGTTGAGCGAAGTGGATCCGGCCACGATTCGCGCGGTCGTCAGCGTGGCCCCGCCGCTTACGGTGAAGCGCGCCTTGAAAATCGGGAAGATGGACTGGAGCGCGACGGTTGCTCTGGCGCGACAGACACCTAAGTTTGCCGTGGACGCGGTGCTGCTCGCGCAGGCGACCGATGACGGGTTGAAGTTTTCCCAGCAGGTCGCGGTGCTCATCGAGCAGGGTGCATTGAATCGTGTCACTCTGCGAATGCCCAAAGATTTGCCAGAGGCCCGCGTGCTCGGCCCTTTGGTGCGTGATGCGCAGTCGAAGATCGTTGGCGAATTCCGCGATTATGAAGTGAGCTTCCAGTCGGATGTGCTGGATCGCGTGGATTTTTCCATGGACTTCGAGACGCCGCTCGAAGGGGAGAAAGTTTTGCCTGTGCTGCAAATGCCGGAAGCGGGCCGCATGAAGAAATTTTTCATCGTGGACAATGCCTCGTCGCGCGAAATGAAGACCAACGCCGGGGGTGCGGTCGCGGCGGTCAAGGAATCGCTGCCCTCGGTGCCGGAAGGATTGCTCCGTCCCGTGTTTTACCGGGCGGATGAAAAGTCATCGGTCAAGCTCGTGTTCAGCCAGTTGGAAAGCACCGTCGGGAACGCGGCCATCATCACCCTTGCGGAAATCACCAGCGCGCTGCGGCCCAATGGCGAGCGCATGGAGACAATCGTTTACTCGCTGGCGAACCGCTCGCTGCAATTCCTGCCGGTGAAATTGCCCGCAGATGTCGAATTGATCGAAGTCAGTGTCGGCGGTCAAAACGTCCGGGCGGATCGTGCGGAAAATTCCAGCACCAAGAACAAGGACGGCAGGCGCGAATATCTGGTGCCGCTCATCCAGATGAGACCGGGCGAACTCTCGCAACAAGTGCGGCTGGTTTACCGGTTGCCCGCGCGCGAGAAGAATTTGGAGGCCAGACAGGAGATGGATGACCCGGAACTGGTCGGACTGTCGGCGGAGCGCACGCTATGGAACGTCTGGCTGCCAAATAAGTTCGTCATGAAGAAATTTGATGGCAACATGGAGGAGGTTCCCCAAGTCGTGATTGAGGATGAGAAGCAAATGCAGCGCGTGTCCGATGCGGCACGACTGAACCGGCTGTTGCAGAGCGGCAATCTTGAAGACCGCGATGTCAAAGAAGCCTGGGGCAATGCGAACAAAGCCCTCAACGAAGTCAAAAGCTATCAAGCCAAAAAGCGCTCGGACGCAAAACCGCGTGAAGTTTATAAAGAGAAAGAGGGGCGCAAAGCTAAACAGGAACTACAGGCGCAGGCCTATGACTACGAGCTGGAGAAACAGGCTGAAACTCAGAGTAAGTTGCTTAGCCAAAACTCTGAAACCCTGAGCAAGGGTGGAAAAGAAAATCCGCAGGCCAGAAAAAATCCAGGCAAAGATGCCAATGCCAACTGGAACAAACAGGACAGCGGTCAGTCTCTCGTCATTAACGAAAACACCACCTATGCCAGCAATTCCCTGAGCAACAGCAGCAATGTCGTGGCCTTCAATGACAACGTGCAGGTGGATCAAGGGTTCCTGGCACCGCAAGGGCAGGTGAATGCGCCTGCTGCTGGGCAGAAGGCTGACAGTAGCGGGGCCAATACCTACAATGGCGGCACCGTCGTCAGTGGCGGTGTTTTGAAGGCGCAGCCACAATCTCAGACATCACCCAATCAAAGCGGCGAACAGCGGTCATTGAACATCACGAACAATGGGCGCGCTTCACAAGTGGCGAATCCAAAATCATCGCAGTCGGCGGAACTTGCGGCTGCAAAACCGCAGGCTCAATTTGAAGGCACCATCAATTACGGCAGCCCCATCCAAACTCAGGGCACCGACGCCTTGGGCAACCCTGTCCCGGCGGGCGGGCCGCAAGGCCTGACAAAATCAGGAGCAGGAGGGATCAATCTCACGGATGCGCCCTCCGTGACCACCCGAAGCGGTTCAAGAGCCACCGTCGAAGTCGTCCGGGAATTTGTCTATCCTTCAGAGTTCAATCCACCCCAACTCAAGCCCGTCGGTCGCGTATCGCTCGCCGTGGAAGTGCCGCTGGAGGGAACGGTCTATCACTTTCGCAAACTCAAAGATCACGCCCTGATCGAGATGGATGTGAAGAAGCCCTTGGAATCCCGGCAGACGAATGCGCTCTGGACATTGGCCGGAGGCGGAGTGGTTTTGCTGGGCATCGAGGCGCTGACTCGCTGGCGGAGGAAACGGAAAAGCAAGTGATGGCGTCTCGCGGCACTCTTCTTAAACGCTGACGGACAGAGGTCATCATTCCTTGGCAGGGAACAAACTGCCGCATGGACTGCGCCGACGATGATGATTGGCCGCAAAAGAATGCAGATAACACAAAAAACCAGCATCTTGCTTTGTGATCTCTGTGTTCTTTCACGGGCATGTGTGCGCTCCAAATTAAGCTCCTTCCATTGCAACCATGATTTGCGCTTTGCGCTCATCTGCGAAATAAGAAGGCATGGCACGCGAACCGGGCAAGACATCCGCTCCCACGCGCGCGGGGCAGTTCATGGTGTTTCTGCTGTTCCGCGCGGTGGAGTTGTTGCTGGCGTTGCTGCCGCTCACGTTCTGTGCCCTGATCGGACGCGGATTGGGCGCGCTGGGCTTCTTGTTCTTTCGCGGTCATCGCCATCTCGCCTTGCGGAATTTGGAAATCGCTTTCGGGCGGGAAATGGATCTGGATAAACGGCGGCGAATCGCGCTGAAGCATTTCAAAAGCCTGGGCGCAAATTTGATGTGCAGCATCAAGCTGCCGCTCATGCGCGAGGAGGACATCGTGAAGCGCGTGACGGTGGAGGGCATGGAGCACGCGAAGGCAGTGGCCGCCGCGGGCAAGCCGCTGATCTACGGCATTGGCCACATGGGTTGCTGGGAATTGCTCACGCAGATTCCGTCCCTGTTTAGCTTCGGACAGAAGCCATCCAGCATCTATCAACCGCTGGGCAATCCGTATCTCGAAGCGCATGTAAAGCGGCGTCGCGAGAAGCTGGGCTACATTCTGTTTGATCGCAGTCAGGGTTTTTCCGGGCCGATGAAACATTTGCGCGAGAATGGCGGCGGCGTGGGCATTCTCGTAGATCAGCACGCGGGTAATAAAGGCGTGTGGTGTCCATTTTTCGACCGGTTGGCATCCACATCGAACCTCGCCGCACTGATGGCTTTGCGTTGCGACACCCCGCTGCTGCCGCTGGCCGTCTATGATGATGGACTGGCAAAATGGCGGCTGGTTTGTTATCCGCCGGTGAACTCGCAGGAAAGCAAACCGACGGCGGAAGGCCTGACCGCGATGCTTAACATTGCCGTCGAGATCATGATCCGTCGCTCACCGGAAAGCTGGTTTTGGGTGCACAATCGATGGAAGACACCCAAGCCTGATTTCTTGCTGGCCAATTACCGCCGCGGTGTGGCGCTTCCTGCCGGTTATGACGCGCGGCGCTTACAACCCTTCAACCTCATCGTGCGCTCGCCCAACTGGCTCGGCGATGCCTGCATGGCCCTGCCTGCGGTGCGCGCGCTCAAGCAGGGGAGGCCTGACTTGAAACTCACCGTGCTCGCGCCCGCGAAGCTCGGCGATCTCTGGAGGATGATCCCAGAAGTCGATGCGGTGATCTCCAAGGAGGGCAAAGAAAACACTGGCAGCGTGGCGCAAAAAATTCGTGATGCGGGCGTCTTCGATGCCGCGGTGCTGCTGACAAACTCCACGCGATCTGCGCTGGAATTTTGGCGAGCGGATATTCCGCGCATCATCGGTTATCGTGGTTCCCTGCGCTCATGGTTCGTGAATCAGATCGTGCCCGAGCCTCGCGCGGGCCAGCCGCCGGAGCATCACGCGCAGCGTTATCTGCGTATCGCGAAAAATTGTGGCGCAGTGGTGGATGATCCCGCCTTGTTCTCCACGCCGCATGTGGAAAGTGGCGTGACGATACAAATCGGACTCTGCGCCGGGGCGGAATACGGACCAGCCAAGCGCTGGCCGCTGGAGCGGTTTGCGGAGGCTGCGAACAAACTGAGTGTGGCCATGCCGCAGATCGAGTGGCTGTTGATTGGCGCGCCCGGTGAAAAGGAAATGGGCGCGAAGCTTGGGAATATGCTCGCGCAGACGCGGCACCAGAATCTCGTGGGCCAGACCACGCTGACGGAACTCATCACGCGCGTGCGTCAATGCCACCTGTTGCTGACGAATGATACTGGCACCATGCATTTGGCTGCGGCGCTTGGAGTTCCAACGGTCAGCATCTTCGGTTCCACAGAACCCATTCTTACAGGGCCGCTGGGAAACCATCATCGCATCGTGCGGCATCATGTGCCGTGCAGTCCATGCTTTCTGCGCGAGTGCGCCTTCGGTCACTACGACTGCATGACCGGCGTCACCGTGGAGCGCGTGGTGGAGGAAGTAACGCGGGCCTTGGGCGCGGCAAAGTGACGACGGACTGATCTCAGTCGCGCGTGATCGCGCAACTTCCTCCTTTTTCTGAGCGAATGAAAAAAATATCTCGACAATTCACCCTCTCAGCGCGCAATCTTCCAGATTAACAAAACCCTACCATGAGCGACATATTACCACCCCCTGTTGAAACAAGCGAAACGAACAATGTTTGTGCGAAGATCAAGCGAGACTTGAAAACCAATCTGATATTTGCGGCACTCCTCGCAATATTCGTTGTCGCGGGTTATCTGCCGTCCACCGACGGACCGAAATATGAGGCCATCGAGCACAAGGAAATTCCAGCCGCTGCCACGGCCGACACTCGCGCTGCCATCGACAAGGATAATGCGGAAATAGACAAGAAAAACACTGAGGGTCAGCAGAAAGTGTCCAAGGCACAGCGTGAGTGGGAGAAACATGGGCGCGAGAACCGCATGGCACTGGTGACTCTGGCACGGTTCGGAGCCGCGATGCTGGCCGCCTTGTGGGTCGTATTTTTCGTCTGCTCGTATCTCGTCGCGCCGCTGCTAAAATTCTTAAAGGACTTTCTTGGTGAGGATTTTGCGAAGGTCATTACCCCCATGGTTCTTCTTGGAGTCGCCTATGTCCTCGCAACGATCGTCGTGCAAAACTCATCCGTGAAGGAGCTTCCGCCTTACGGATACGTCGCGACCATCATCAACTTAGCCAACCACATCATCCGGCCCTTTCTTGGCTTCATCATCGATTTTACGGATTTCGTTGTTAAGAACTGGACGGTGGGACTGGTCTATCTTTCCATCGTCATTTATGCGATCATTCGGAAATTTGTGAAGCCCGTGCAGTA
>JAYVZW010000249.1:0-16505 GCA_043783015.1 Verrucomicrobiota bacterium | reverse complement strand
CTTTAGGACAAGTCAAATTGACCGAAAACAACCTCAGCGGCACAGGCCGCACCGCAGTCATGCACTTCGCACCTGCCCAGGCTAAGTATTTGATGATTACTTTAGACACCACCAATTCGGCGACCATTCGTGCTCTGAGCATCTATGGCGCCAGCTCAGCCGGCGATTACACGCTGGAGACAAATGGCGATGGTGCCGGCGATGGCATGGGCAGCATGAACCTTACTTTTAGCGCCGCCGGTGGATGGCCGATCTATGCTTTCCCGACCCCAACGAATGTCCATGAAATGAACTATCTGCATAACGTTTTCCGGTTCCCAGATTCCAACGATAGGTTTTACACTATTGTTTACGATCTCTCTACTGTCCGCAATGTTAAGGAATTCGCTTCAGCCTACTCCAAGAAACCTGTTCGCCTTCAGGTTTACACATTCGACAAGCTTCCTGAGAAAAAGGACTGGCGTGGCAAACTTACGTTTGATCCCTCCATCTTTGACACGATCAAACCGATAGCGACTGGCGAAGACGCCTTGGGTGTCGGAAACATGAAACTCACCGCTTCCAAAAGCATTTCCACCCAGTATGTCGCCCTGCGGTATGAGGTGAATTACATCAACAAGGCCAACGCCGCCGCATTCACCCCCACCATGAAAGATGTGGCGGTCCTGATGCTCGGACCCGGAGGCGCGATTCTCGACCACTTTGAGCTTTTTCCGAAGTCCATGGAAGTCGCTGTCAATGACAACGCCTTCACGATTATTCCATCGATTATTGCTCCTTCAAACTACAAGCAAACGCCCAATGCGGGCGGTCAAGGACAAGGGAACAAAGTGCAAAATAAAAAAGATAACGAAAAAGGAGATCATGAAGAAGGCGGCAGCCATGGTGGTGGGAACGGCGGCGGCTTTTATGGCGGCGGCAACGGTGGCGGCGGCGGTGGTGGTGGTGGTAACGGCAACGGAAATGGCAACGGTGGTGGCAACGGTGGTGGCAACGGTGGTGGTGGCGGCGTTCCACACCAGTCTCCCAAATAACGCCAAATTTTTAGGTTCTGTGAAAATTTGGGAGTGCTTTAATTCAAGCTGGCAGCATGTCGAGCTTTCCGCGCTTCCACTACAATCTGCCGGTCTTTAAGTTCCTTCCTCGCCGGCTTTGACTTCCCATGGCTTGCTCAATCCAAGCCTATGAGCTCTTTTTATGGCCCGGTTTTTATCTCTTATTATGCGATATGTTCGCCGCGGGTCAGGTCTTGCAAAGTTTGGCGTTCGCGCACGAGATGCGCATTGGCTCCATCCACAAGAACTTCCGCAGCAAGTGGGCGCGAATTGTAGTTCGAGGCCATGGTGAAGCCGTAAGCACCGGCACTGAGAACCGCCAGCGTGTCGTCTTGTTCGACGGGAGGAAGCTCGCGATCTTGGGCGATGAAATCGCCGGACTCGCAGATGGGGCCGACGACATCCACTTTTTCCAACTTGGTGTCATGGGCCATTTTCAAGGGCGCGATCTGGTGCCAGCCTTCATATAGTGCGGGACGGATCAGGTCGTTCATCCCGGCATCGACGATGACAAATTTCTTGGTGTCACCCTGCTTAAGATGCAGCACCTTGGTAAGCAGTGCGCCCGCGTTGCCCACCATCAACCGGCCTGGCTCCAGAAGAATGCGCAGCTTCAGCGGTTCGAGGATCGGAACCAGTGCGTTGGCATACGCAGCAAGGGTGAGCGGTCGTTCGGAATCTGACTGCTCGCTCCACCAAGTCTGAGCGCCGCTGTCCAGGCTCTCGCGATAGACGATGCCGATACCGCCGCCAATACTGAAAAACTGGATGTGATGCCGCCGTTTCAGTTCCTCCACCAGTGGCGTGACCTTGTTCGCGGCCTCGATGAACGGATCGATGCTCGTGAGCTGGGAGCCGATGTGCATTTGCAGTCCGCGAATTTCCAAGTGCGAACAATCCTTCGCCGCGGCGGCATACGCATCCAGCACGCGGTCAAAGTCCACGCCGAATTTATTCTCGCTCTTGCCGGTGGAAATGTATTTGTGGGTCTTCGCGTCCACATTCGGATTCACGCGCAACGCGACGGGTGCCTTCCTGCCCATTTCACCAGCTATTTCATTGATGAGGCGCAATTCAGATTCGGATTCGGCATTAAACGAGTAGATGCCTTCGCGAAGCGCGTATTCGATTTCGCCCCGCGTTTTGCCCACGCCGGCAAAGGTGCATTTACCGGCCTTGCCGCCTGCCTTGAGGACGCGGAAAAGCTCGCCGCCGGACACGATGTCGAAGCCGCCCCCAAGTTCCGCGATGGTGTGCAAGATGGCGAGATTGGAGTTCGCCTTCACCGCATAGCAGACGAGGTGGTCGAGTTTTTCCATGCCGCGATCAAGGCGCTGGAAGTGATCGGTGATCGTCTCCTTGCTATAGACATAGAGGGGCGTGCCGTGTTTTTCGGCGAGCGTTTCGAGATCGACATTCTCACAGTGAAGACGGTTCTGGATGTAACGGAAGGAATGCATGGAGTGTGAGCAATAAATGAAAATGCGGGCTGTGCAAGAAGTTGCGGCACGGCGTTTCTGACGCTAACATCCGGGTCATGCGTGGTTGTGCTTACCTAGTCCTGATTAATGCCCTCATTCTGGCGGCAGACATCGGTGCTGCATCCTCCGCATCGCCTGATGCCAAAAGCAGTTCCACGGCCCAGCCGCCGACGACTTATGTCAATGATACCGGCACGCGGTTTCTGACGGTCGAACGGAAGGACTTCGGCAAACTTTTGTTCACCGTGCGCAGTTCCTGGAGTCCAGGTTCATACGGCACATGGAACGGTGAGGGGCGGCAAAGCGATAAAGGGATCGTCTTTTCCAAGGTGGTGGAGGACGGCGAGGAGAAGGGCTTGGAATATCTGGCCAGTATCAGCCAGTCAAAAGTCACCGTGAAAATTAAGGCCGTTAAAGGCAAGCCGCAGGAAGGGGAACTGGTCGGAGTTTATCATTGCGTATCCGATGAAAAAATTACTGCCCTTGCCAGGAAGGACTCGGAGGCGTCAGAGAAAAAGATGGATGAAGCGCTGAAAGTGGCGGCAAAAAACGCCGCAGTAGCCGATAAGCCCGCGTTTGTTGAGTGGAAACGTCGCTGGCCTGACCTGCGGATGAAATTAGCGTCGCGAAAAGTTAAGACCGATATGAACGCACCCAACCAGGCGGTCATCACCAAACCACAGCTCGGTCAGAGCAAGCCGGCTCATGCTGAGAAAACCACGGCTCATTGGATGACCCTCGCCGAAGCCAGCGCTGCGGGCATGGCGTTCATCGGTCAGAAATTGCCCCCTGGAGTTGCCGCCGGATGGGACGGTGAATACGACGATGGGTTCGGCGGCAGCCTGACCTTGAAGCTGCAAAAAAGCGGAGAGCTTGAATTCAGCTTCCGCTGCACTCGCGAGGCCGACTCCGAAGAGGTTTATTACGCAGGCAGTTGCCCTGCCAATATTGTGAAAGAGATGGATGGCGGAAAAGAAGCGACGGCGGAATTTCATGATAAAAACGAAGATGTGAAGGATTCAGCCCAGAAGACCCACGTGCAGTTCCGACGCCTGGGCCGCGCGGTTCTGGTGGAAATTGAATACCCCAGATCGTTCATGAACCGGGCCTGGGTTGATGGCATTTATTTCAAACGCCCGCCGATGAAAGCCGAGTAATTCACCGACGTTCGAGTTGAGCCGAAAGATGGCAGAAGTTCGTTTCGTTGCGTTTCAAGCAACTCACCTATGAAATACATCGCGCTGCTCCTGTTCATTTTCACCCTTGCTGCCGGCAGCGTCATCGCCGCGAACTGGCCCGGATTTCGTGGGCCGAATCACGATGGCTCCAGCCTGGAGACGGGATTGCCCGAAAAATTCTCCAAGTCGGAAAACGTGAAATGGGCGGCGGAACTTCCGGGATTGTCAGCCTCCGTTCCGGTCATCTGGGGAGACAGTGTCTTCATCACGGCACCCATTGAGGCGGAGCAAAAATACGCCGCGATATGTCTGGATGCGGTGACTGGCAAAGAGCGCTGGCGGAAAATTCTGGCCGATGGCACTCGCTGGGACAAGGCCAGCAATCTGGCCTCGCTCTCACCGGCCACTGATGGCACACGCGTAGTATTTTTCTTCGCCACGGGTGATATGGCCTGCTTCGACTTTGGCGGAAAGGAGTTGTGGAAGCGCCAGATCGCGAAAGATCACGGCAACTTCGCCACGCAATGGACATACTCTTCCAGCCCAGTTCTTGATGGCGGCAAGCTCTACATCCAGGTGCTTCAGCGCGATGAAGCCTTCACGTTTCAAGGCGTGAATAAAGGCGTCGTGGGCACCTCGAATGACTCCTACATCCTCGCGATTGATCCCGCGATGGGCAAGGATTTGTGGAAACACATCCGGCCCAGTGATGCTGAGAAAGAGTCACGCGAAGCCTTCTCCACACCCGTCTTCACCACGGTCAACGGCCAGCGGCAGATGCTCATCTCCGGTGGTGACTGCATCACCGGACACGATCCTGAGACCGGCAAGGAATTGTGGCGCTGGGGGCATTGGAATGATGATCAGAACAAAGCCCTGAGACTCGTGCCATCGCCCGTTGCAGGTGATGGCGTGGTCGTGGTCTGCGCGCCGAAGAATCGCCCCGCATTCGGAGTAAAGCTCGGCGGCAGCGGCAAGCTCGGAGACAGTGACCTGGCCTGGACTTCGAATCCCAAAGTGGCTACCACCGATGTTTCCACTCCGCTGTTCTATGGTGGTCATTTTTATCTGCTCGACAGCAATCGCAAAACACTGAGCTGCATGGAGCCTAAGACCGGAAAAGTTTGTTGGACGGGAGACCTAGGCAGTGTGGCCAAAGTGGAAGCATCGCCCACTGCCTCCGACGGAAAAATCTACGTGACCAATTTCTGGGGCGAAGTCTTTGTTGTGAAAGCCGACCCGGAAAAATTCACACTGCTCCACACCGCCGACATGGGCAACGGCTCCAAGGCGCAAGGCACCGACGGTAGCGTGCGCAACAGCATCTCCATTGCCCGCGGGTGTCTCTTCATCCGCGTGCAAGATAAGCTTTACTGCATCGGAGAATGATCCAATGCGCATCATGAAAAAATTCCATTACATCCTCTCCTTCTTTGGCTTCCTGTTCCTGTCGGTGGCACAGACCGTTTCCGGCGCAGCCACGACATCCATCAAAGGTGTGCTGCCGCCCAAGCCCGCCGCAGACATTTCCCCAGCACAGCAAGCCGCACTGGAGAAAGAACTTGCTGATGTGACACAGGCTTTTCAGGTGGTTAAGAATCACGAGCGCGCTGCGGATGCCGACATTTTTATCAAGGCCGTCCGCTATGCCATCGAGTTCCATGAATGGTATGACAAGAAGCCTGATGACAGCTTGAAAAAAGCCCGCGCTCTGCTGGCCGAGGCCGAAAAGCGTATCGAGGCGCTAAAGAAAAATCAAACACCCTGGATGAATGGAACCGGGCACAAAGTGCTCGGCTATTATTCCAAGATTGACGACTCACCGCAGCCATATGGGGTCGAGATTCCCGATGGCCTCGCATGGGGCGCAGGCAAGAAACCCGTGCCCATGTGGATCTGGCTTCATGGCCGGGGAGATACAGCAACGGATTTGCCTTTCATAGAAGGACAGATGAAGGGCAAGGGTGGTCCGTTCAAGCCCGCAGGAACCATCGTCGTCCATCCGTTTGGCCGCTACTGCAACGGCTGGAAATCCGCCGGCGAGATTGACGTTCTCGAATGCAAAGCTGATGCCACGGCGCGTTTCAACGTGGACATCAACCGGACTGCACTCGCCGGATTCAGCATGGGCGGCGCGGGTGCATGGCATCTCGGCGCGCACTACGCGGACCAGTGGGCCTGCGTCCACACCGGGGCGGGTTTTGTGGATGTGAAGCGTTATCAAAAACTCACACCCGACAAATATCCGCCGATATATGAGCAGAAACTATGGGGCGTCTATGACGTGCCGGATTATGCGCGAAACTTCCTCAATGTCCCGCTCATCAGTTACAGCGGTGAGATCGACGCCCAGCGCGACAGCGCAGAATACATGACTGAAGTCCTCGCCAAAGAAGGCATCACCCGGCCTCATCTAATCGGTCCCGGGATGCCGCACAAATATCACCCGGAGGTGATCAAAGAAGTGCAGAAACTTGTGCAGGCCGAAGTCACGAAAGGCAGGGTCCCGGCAGCCGAGAAGGTTTCCTTGCAAACCCGCACCCTGCGTTATCCGCATATGAAATGGGTGCAGGCCGAGGGATTGGAAAAGCACTGGGAAGACTCCAGGATTGATGCTTTTATGGATAAAAGTTCCCATAACGTGAAGGCGGTGACGAAGAACATTTCCTCGTTCACGATCATCGCCGCGCCTGATGCCACTGCATTGATCGTGGATGGCGTGAATCTCGGCGCACCGGAAAAAACAAATACCGGAGCGGCATGGCATGGCACCAAAGTTGATGGCACCTGGCGGACAGCTTCCTCCAGCACAGCGGACAATGCGCTGAAAAAAACGCCCGGTCTCCAAGGCCCTGTCGATGATGCGTTCATGAGCAGTTTTTTGGTGGTGCTGCCTGATGGCAAGGCGGCGTCCCCGCAAGTTCAAGCTTGGGTGGAGTCCGAGTCCGCCAGAAGCCTCAAGCGCTGGCGCGGCCTCATGCGCGGAGATGCTCCTGTCAAAAAGGCATCTGAAGTCACAGCAGACGACATCAGCCACCGGAACCTCATTCTCTGGGGCGATGAAAAGTCGAACAGTCTTGTTGCCACAATTCTGCCTAAGCTTCAGGTGCAATGGGGCGGCGGGAAGGTCGGCGTCGGAACGCAGAGTTTCGATGCCGCAACGCACGTTCCCGTGCTCTGTTACATCAACCCCCTGAGTCCACGGCATTATGTCGTGCTCAACTCCGGGCTTACTTTCCGCGAAGCGCACGACAAGACAAACTCATTGCAGAATCCCAAGCTCCCCGACTGGGCCATTCTCGATATCACCCAGCCGCCCAATGATGAGTCCGCAGGCAGGGTCGTTGCCGCTGATTTCTTCGATGAGCACTGGCAGGTGAAGAAGTAGCAGCAGGTGGATTCAAAGTGGTTTGTAGGGCGTTTGTGCCAAACGGCTTTTTCTTGATGCGCGGAAAAATTGGCCGTCTGACACAGAGGGCCTACAGTGCTACTTTCCTTCCATCCATGTCCTCACACACCCCGTTTTCCAACATCGAATCCATTCTCGCCGACATCCGTGCGGGCAAGATGGTCATCATCACGGATGACGCTGACCGCGAAAATGAGGGCGACCTCATCTGCGCTGCACAGTGTGCCACGCCGGAGATGGTAAACTTCATGGCCAAGCACGCACGCGGTCTCATCTGTGTGCCGATCACGGAAGATCGCGCCCAGCATTTGGGACTCAACGCGATGGTGCAGCGCACGGGCGACACTTTTCACACCAACTTCACCGTCAGTGTGGACGCATCCAAAGGAGTTACCACAGGGATCAGCGCCCCGGATCGCGCCCGGACCATCGAGGTTCTTGCCAGTCGCACAAGCAAGGCGGGTGATCTCGTGCAACCCGGCCACATTTTTCCACTGATCGCAAAGAACGGCGGCGTGCTCCGTCGCGCGGGTCATACGGAGGCGGCGGTTGATCTCGCGACGATGGCGGGCCTGGAGCCGGCTGGCGTGATTTGCGAAATCATGAACGACGATGGCACCATGGCGCGGTTGCCGCAGCTCATTGAGTTCGCGAAGGAGCATCATTTAAAAATCGGCACTATCGAGAGCCTCATTCGCCATCGGCAGGAACGCGAGAAACTCATCGAGCGCGAGCAGGTCATCAAGATGCCAACCGACTTCGGTGAATTTGATCTGCATCTCTACCGCAGCAAGCTCAACGGCGGCGAGCATCATCTGGCTCTTGTGAAGGGACCGATTGATGACGGTCATCCTGTTCTGGTGCGCGTCCACAGCGAGTGCCTTACGGGCGATGTCTTCGGCTCGCGTCGCTGTGATTGTGGCAGCCAGTTGCACACGGCGATGGAGCGTATCGAAAAAGAGGGCAGGGGGGTCCTGCTTTACATGCGGCAGGAAGGGCGCGGCATTGGATTGCCTGCTAAAATTCATGCCTACAAACTGCAAGAAGAAGGACTCGATACCGTGGAGGCCAATGAAAAACTTGGCTATCCAATGGACTTGCGCGACTATGGACTGGGAGCACAGATTCTCTTTGATCTCGGTGTGCGAAAAATCCGGCTGATGACCAACAATCCCAGAAAAGTCATCGGCCTTGAGGGGCATAAGCTGCACATCGTCGAGCAGGTGCCGATCCAGTCTGTGCCGAATGAGCACAATGCCAAATATCTGGAAACGAAGCGCACGAAAATGGGACACAGCCTTTAAGTTTCATCCGGGTTGATTTGCCCTGCAATCACCTCTAAGTCTCCCGTCCCATGTCCTCCGCCACCTCCAGCGCTCCGCGTGCCTCCAGCGCGCGCGCCAGCATTGCCATTGTCGCCAGCCGCTTCAATGAAGTTTATGTAAATGCCCTGCTCGATGCGGCACGCGAGGAACTTGAGCAAATCATGCCAAATTCACAGGTGATGATTTACCGGGTGCCCGGAGCCTTCGAGATTCCGGTCTGCGCCGAGTTTGTCTTGCGCAACACGGAGCCGGACGCGCTCATCGCACTCGGCGTAATCATTCAAGGCGAGACCGAGCACGGCGATCTGGTCGGTGCCTCGGTGACCGATGCCTTGCAGCGACTGGCCGTGGCCCATGTTGTTCCTGTGGTGCATCAAGTCCTGCTGCTCGACACTGAAGAGCAGGCGCAGGAGCGGTGCTTGGGCGACAGGATCAACCGAGGCACGGAAGCGGCCCGAGTTGCTGTGAACATGATCGAACTTTTTAACAAACTGCGCGTGACCTTTCCCTTCCCGCGTCAGCCCTCCTGATCAATGACCAAGAAACGGGACATTCGCGTGGCCGCGATGCAACTGCTCTTCGCTCGCGATTTGCATGGCGAACTGCGTGATGTTGACCTCGGTGTTTTCTGGCAGTTGCACAGCGCCAAGCAAGCCACGCGCGAGCAGTCGGAAAAGCTCGCGGCGGAGGTATTCGCGCATCTGCCTGAGATCGACGGCAGAATCTCCGGGGCGGTGGTGAACTTTTCCTTCGACCGTATCAACATCGTGGATCGTAACATCCTGCGGCTTGCGGTTTATGAGCTGTTGCACAAAACTGACGTGCCCGTGCCCGTGGTCCTCAATGAGGCCATCGAGATCGCGCGTGCATTCGCAACCGAGGATTCCGCCAGATTTGTCAACGGCGTCCTGGATCGCATTGCCAGGGACACGCGCAATAACCAAGCGTCATACACCAAGCACCAAGCATCCTGACACGTGGCCGGTTTCTTCAAAAAACTCATCCAGCGCTTCACCAGGCCCGACATTGATTGGGACGACCTCGAAGCGCAGCTTATCTCCGGTGATCTGGGCGCAAAGCTGGCCATGAGCATCGTTGACGAACTCCAGGCCAGGCAGCGCACGCTGCACAATCAGGACATCGTTGATGTCACCAAGGAGCACATCAAGACCATCCTTCCAGCATCACCGCCGCCATTGGAACCTTTTGCGGACAAGCCCAAGGTCATTCTCGTCGTGGGCGTCAACGGCACGGGCAAGACCACCTCCACCGCGAAGCTCGCCAGCCATCTCATTAAACAGGGACGCAGTGTCGTGCTCGCCGCCGCCGATACCTTCCGCGCCGCCGCAGTTGAGCAGCTTGAAATCTGGTCGCAACGCACCGGCGCGCCCGTCATCAAAGGTCCGCCCAACGGCGATCCCGGCGCGGTGTGTTATGATGCGCTGACCCATGCCATCAATCACAAGGCCGACTACCTCATCTGTGATACTGCCGGACGTTTGCACACGCGGCACAACCTCATGGAGGAACTGCGCAAGGTGAAGCGCGTGCTCGGCAAGCACGACGCCACCGCGCCGCATGAAGTCTTCCTCGTGGTGGACGCCACCACCGGGGGCAATGCCTTGCAGCAGGCACGCGAGTTTAATAAAACCGTGGCGCTCACCGGACTCATCGTCACCAAGCTCGATGGCAGCGGCAAGGGCGGCATCATCGTCTCCATCCAGCAGGAAACCGGCGTGCCCACGAGGTTCGTCGGCACCGGCGAGAGCGTGGAAGATTTCAAGCCCTTCGTCGTGGATGAGTTTCTTGAGCAAATGTTCTGAACGTTGACGGAATTGACGGAATTAAACGGAATTGTTCTGACAAGCGATGAGCAATGATTCATAAACCAAGCACTAAACCGAAGCTGTAGTTCCGTTAATTCTATCCAAACTCATTCCATGACCGAAACATCCTTCTCTACTATTCCCGTCGAACACGACGACACGGTTAACGCGCAAATTCTCGCCGTTTCCGAAGACCAGATTCGCGGCTTTCACCGGCATCCGTTTCAGTTCGTCGCCGAGCGCACGGAGCTGCGGCTGGAAACGGTGCATGAGCGGGTGAAGGCCATGCTTCACGCCGGAGTGGTGCGCCGTGTGCGCCAGACATTTCTGGCCAACAAGCTCGCTGACGGCGGGCTGGTGGCGTGGAAAATGGACCCGGAAAAATTAGACGCCGCCTTTGAGTTCATGGTCAAGGAAGATCCGTTCAGCGGACACGTGGTGCTGCGCAGCACGGATCGCGACGTAAGCGGCTCGGATTACAAATTGTGGACGACGGTGAAGGTGCCGCGCGGCAAGGAAATTACGGAGCATTGTGACGCGCTCAAGCGACTGCTGGGCGCGGAGGAATACATCATCATGCAGCCCAGGGGCATCTTCGCGCTCGGCGTCGGTCACGTGCGTCGCAAGACGATGGAACCGGGCGACAAGGCCGACATGCCCGCTGAGATGATCACGCCCGATCTCGTTGATCTCAGTGTTGAAGAATGGGAGGTGCTCATCGCCATGAAACGCGACTTTTTGCCGGGGGAGATCGTGCCGGAAATTTGGGACGCCCGCGCCCAGGAGGCTGGCGTGAGCATCGAGCGCTTCTGTGAAATCGCGGAAGGCTTTGACAAGAAGGGAATCCTTGGACGCTTCTCCACTTTCCTCGAGCATGTCAAACCCTCGCAGACCGGCGTGCGCGTTACGCGGTTCAACGCACTTTTTCACTGGCGTGTCCCTGAAGGGATGCAAGCCCGCGCCGGGGCCGAGGTCGGACGGCATCACATCATGACCCACGCCTATTGGCGCGAAGGTGGCCCGCGTTTTGCCAATGCGAACATCATGGGCGTGGTCCACGGAACCGAGAAAGAGCGGGTTCTGATTCACAAGGCCGCCATCGACAAGCACCTCGAAAGCGTCGGCATTCCCGTGCTTTACACCAACGTCTTCTGGGGCGGCCGCAGCGAGATCAAGCCCAGCGAAATTTCACCCAGTGTCTATCGCGAGTGGCACGAGAAATGGGCGGGCAAGGCAAACATCCTCTGATGGACTGCTTTTTGTCCGCAAGATTTCTTTTGGCAACTTCAGTATTTTTTGCTATCGAGTAATCCTATGAAGCAACTAATCAACGAATTCAAGACCTTCATTTTGAAGGGTAACGTCATGGAATTGGCCGTCGGGATCATCATCGGCGGAGCGTTTGGCACCATTGTCAGCTCTCTGGTGAAAGATATCATCACGCCAATCATCGGGGTGATCGGCGGCAAACCAGACTTTTCGGGAATTGCAATCGGAGGACACAAAGTCATCAAGGACGGCAAGGAAATCCTCGAAGGCGGGATTATGATCGGAAACTTCATCAATGCGGTCATCGGCTTCCTCATCATTGCAGCCGTTATCTTCTTCATTTTCGTCAAGCCCATGAACCGCTTGATTGCTCTGGCCAAGAGAAAGGAGGCGGAGAAGCCCGTCGTGCCACCTCCGGTTCCAGAGGATGTGAAACTGCTCACGGAGATCCGCGATCTGTTGAAGAAGTAATATCCCACCTTCACATTAACTCCAAGCATGACCCGCCAGAACACTGGCGGGCCTTATTTTTTGAAACTACATCCGCGATAAAATTCCCATCTCGTCACCTTTTGTTAATTCATGGAATTACGCTTGCTCCACCGCGCCTTATCACTGGTTGTCCTGTCCATCATCGGAGCGCAGGCAGGTGCCGCTAATGCCAGGCCGCCGCCGAACATCGTCTTCATCTTCGCCGACGATCATGCCTACCAGGCCATCAGTGCTTATGGCGATGCGCGCAAGTTAATCGATACGCCGAACATTGATCGCATTGGTCGCGAGGGGATGATATTTGATCGCTGCATGGTGCCCAATTCCATCTGCGGGCCAAGCCGGGCATGTGTCCTGACCGGCAAATACAATCATATCAACGGCTTCGTTAACAACTCCAATTGCAAGTTCGACGGAGCCCAGCCGACCTTTCCCAAAATGTTGCAGGCTGCAGGCTACCAGACGGCAATCGTCGGCAAGTGGCACTTAGAAAGTGACCCCACGGGGTTCGAATACTGGAACATTCTGCCGGGACAGGGGATCTATTACAATCCGCCCACCATTGAGATGGGTAAGCGTGTGGAGCATGAAGGCTACATCACGGACATCATAGGCGACGAGTCCCTCAAATGGCTTAAGGGTCGCGACAAGGCGAAGCCATTCCTCTTCATGTGCCAGCACAAGGCGCCGCATCGCGACTGGGAGCCGCCCCTGCGTTACTTGAATGCTGACCAGGACCGCGTTTATGCCGAGCCGCCGACATTATTTGATGACTATGAGAACCGAGGGCTGGCCGTGAAAGATCAAGATATGACGCTGGCGAAAGCATTTTCGCAAATGGACGTAAAACTTATCACGCCCAAACAGCTTAACCCGGAACAAAAGCAGCAGTGGGACGCCTACTACGGCCCGCGAAATGAGGCATATCACAAGGCCAATCCCCAGGGCAAAGACCTCGTCCGCTGGCGCTACCAGCGTTACATGCATGATTACCTGGCCTGCGTGAAGGCGGTAGATGAAAATGTGGGCCGCGTATTGAAATATCTCGATGATGAGGGCCTGGCTGAAAACACCATCGTGGTTTACTCCAGCGACCAGGGTTTTTATCTGGGCGAGCACGGATGGTTCGACAAGCGCTGGATATTTGAAGAATCGCTCCGCACGCCGCTCTTGATCCGCTGGCCTGGAGTGACCAAGCCGGGGAGCAAGTTCAAAGGCATCGTGTCCAACATTGACTTCGCGGAAACTTTTCTCGATGCGGCGGGAATCCCGATTCCGGCTGACATGCAGGGACGCAGCTTGGTGCCGATTCTGAAAGGGCAGACGCCCGACGACTGGCGCAAGAGTTTCTATTATCACTACTATGAGTATCCGCAGCCGCATCGCGTCCGGCCCCATTACGGCGTCGTTACCGATCAATACAAGCTCGTGCGCTTTTACGGACCGGATGTCGACTACTGGGAGTTGTATGATCGCAAAAAAGACCCTCAGGAATTAAAGAGTTTTTTCGGTGATCCCGATTATGCCCGGATTACTGAGGAGTTGAAGGTCGAATTGCAGAGGTTGCGCACGGACCTCAAAGTGCCTGAAAAGGACGAGCCGTGGTTCTCTGGCAATACTCCCTGGAGAAAGGCGAAGTGACACTGCGTTTCTGCTTCCCGGTTGGATTCAGCCGGGGACAAACTATTTATACAAGAGAAAATGGACAATAAGGTGTCTTCGTTGTTATGATTTGGATGTTCCGCAATTAATGATGGTCAGGGTGATTGCCTTGAAGATTGTTGTTGTCGGACGGAAACCAACAAACCAAAAAACAAATATGAAGAAACTGCTCAGTGTGTTCGCCGTTCTCTCCCTCATCACTTCAATCGCGGCTTTTGGCGCGGATGAGAAGAAGAAATATACCGAAGGATCCTGCTGCGCGAAGGCAGAGAAAAAGGGTGAAAAATGCAAGCACCCCTGCTGCGTCGAGGCGGAAGCCAAAGGCGAAGCGTGCAAAAAGTGCAACAAATAGCCTGATGCCGTCCCGGTGACGGCGTCAATCGGAGGCCGGTGCGCGATGACTCGCCACCGGCCTTTCTTTTTGCTGGCAAACATTCAGTGCTGCGCTAGATAACCCTCCCGTCAAAACCGGGCGCGCTTAGCTCAGTGGTAGAGCATTGCCTTCACACGGCAGGGGTCGCAGGTTCGAAACCTGCAGTGCGCACCATTTTGAGACCAAACACTCCACAAGTTGCTGCCGATTTGATCGAGCTCAGCACATCGTTGGAAGTTCTCGAAAAAGGGAGCAGTGCCACAATCGCTACGGCAGCGCCTCAGGGGATCACTCTTTGATCTTCAATTTCTTTTCGAGTTCTCTTACTCGATTGAGCAGATGAGGAAGTCGCCGTAATGCCGCCGCACTTCGGAGTTCATCCTTGGCGGGAACAGCCGGGAAGCCGAGGTAGGTCATGGGGCCGGCTGGAATGTCTTTGGTGACGCCGCTGCGGCCACCAAGGGTGCATTGCGATCCCACTGACACATGCCCTGCGATTCCGGACTGCGCAGCGATGACCACATAGTCGCCGATCTGCGCGCTGCCCGCGATGCCGGTGCCAGCGACGATGATGCAATGCTTCCCGATCACCACGTTGTGGCCGACTTGAACAAGGTTGTCGATCTTGGTTCCTTCGCCGATCCAGGTGCGGCCAAAGCGGGCCCGATCCACCGCGCTGCCAGCGCCGATCTCGACATCGTCGTCAATCTGCACGATGCCCGATTGCCGCACCTTGCGATGGCGACCGTTCTGGAACTCGTAGCCAAATCCATCGGCACCAATCACCACCCCGGAATGGAGGATCACATGGCTGCCCAGCACACAGCTTTCATGCACGGTGGCATTGGCAAAAAGCTTGCTGCCCTGACCGATGCGGACGTTGCGCCCGACGTAACAGCCGGCCCCGACCGCCGTCCCGTCGCCGATCTCCGCGCCGTCTTCGATGACCGCATTGGCGCCTACGGAGATGCGGCTCAAATCCGTATTCACACAATGGCCCACGACTGCGGATGCATGAATGCCTGACTGAAAGGCGGTAGCATGGAAGCCGTAGGTGTCCACGACGATCTCGAAAGAGGCCGACGGATCAGCCACGGCGAGGCAGGCAACATTAGGGGGAAATACCGACCATTCCGAAGGCACCAGGACCGCAGTGGCCCGAGTATCTTGGAGACGTTGTTGGTAGCGGGAGTCGGAGAAAAAACTCAGATCACCTGGAAGCGCCTCTTTCAGCGAAGCGAAGCCCGTGATCATGGCGTCGGGTCCGCCCGTCAGGATTCGCGCTGAGAGAAGGTTGGCGAGATCCGACACTAAAATGTTCATTCGCCCCCATCGCACACAGCAGTGCAATAAGACAATGGAATCACCGGGCGCAATTTTGACTTGAGCAAATCAGATGATCGAGGTAATAAAAAGCGCAGCAGAGCCCAGCCCTGCTGCGCGATGAGTGTTTGATTCAGTGTTTAGAAATGGATCACGAAGTCGAAGGTGTAGCGGTCATCCAGCAGACCATAAGGTTTCGATACCGCTTTTTCATAGCCGAAACCAAAGTCGAGGTTCTTCGTCAAGTGGGAGCGGAAACCTCCACCCAGCGTGAGCTGGGTCGAATGTCCAGCAGCCGAACTGCCAAAATTCACCAGATCGTAACCTTCCGAAGTCAGCGGAATGCTGCTGCCGGAAGAGAGAACTGTGTAGCCGTTCGCCGCGATGAAGGGGTGGAACCACTGGCAGGCACGATAGTCGGCCTGAAGGTGATAGTGCAGTTGAGTGCTGTTCGCTTTGGTATCGATGGGGGCGAAAACGCCCACGTTGGCCAGCAGATGGAATTTATCGAGGCCCTTTTCTGCGGCGACGAAGACGTTGAAGATGCCTGAGCCTCGGCCTTGCTGGACTTCAGCCTCCCCGCTGGGGATTTCAAACAACACGCCTGGCGTGAGGATGAACTGATGGGCTTTGTCGTCGATGAGGGCGTATTTCATGCCGACATTGAGGTCGCCCCAGCCTTCTAAAGTTGGACCGACTCCGGGGTGGATGACATTGTAGCCTCCCTTGGTCAGCATAAAGCCGAGGCGCTCGGTGGCGGCCCAGCGCAGTTGAACGCCATAGACTTCAAGGTCTCCGCCCTGGGTGAAGAAGTCTTTGGATAGATGCTGGTAACCCATGACCGGACGAATTTCAGTGCGAATGATCGCATCTTCAAAGACGATGGGATCAGTGACAGGATTGAGCGAACTGTCTTTCCAGTTCACCGCCTGATCGAGGGTGGGTGACGGTTGTTTGCCGCTGTAGGCCGTGCCTGCACGACTCGATTCTAGGCTGAATGCCCCGATGAGGAGCAAACCAAGTGGAAGCATGAGCAATGATCTCATGCGGACTGATGGGAGTGTCGAGGTATTTAACATAACAGTTATATTTAGTTGGATTAACCTAACGGG
>JAYVZW010000248.1:0-5504 GCA_043783015.1 Verrucomicrobiota bacterium | reverse complement strand
AAAACTCTGTTGTCGTTCCATGCCTGCCAGCTTACTCCACCACGCAACCTCTTTTTTAATGTAGTTTGCACCATTGATTAAATCAGCGTTTCCTTAGATCCTTTGAAATTCGCCTTCTTCAGGCTCGCCTCATCGAATCTAGCCTCCGTGAGGATAGCGTCTGAAAAGTTCGCGCCATTTAATGACGCCTTGGAGAAGTCTTTCTTGGTCAAATCTTGGTCGTGGTAGTCTTTGGCGTCATCGGCAGCCGAACAGGCAAAGCAAAGCAGGGCAATGTAAAAGATCGAGAGTGTTGTTCTATTGCGCGTAAACGCATTTCTTGTCTGGTTATGGTTTGTAGGGGTCACTACGAATTGTCAAGTTGATGTAACTGCCTCGTCATTTTTTTTGGTTCTGGTTTAGCCAGCACCAGTCCGGCCGCTGCAAGATCAAAACCATCGGGGAATGCTGTGTCTTTGTATGGATTAGGACAGATTATCGCGGTTCCTTCCCCGTGGATTCGATAAACTGCTGTCGCAGACTTCCCGCAAGTTCCTGCCAGCGGGCAACTTCCCGCTGTAGCTCGATGTTCTGTCGCTCCAGCCACTGGCAGCGTTGATTGAGCGAGGAGAGCGGATCGTTGGCCTGAGAGCTGGAGGGGGAGGAGGGATTGATTTCCTGGGAGCCACGGACGCGATGGGGGCTGGCCTGAAAGAAGGGCAGTTCGCTGATGCGGGTCGTTTTACCTTCGAGGGTATTGATGACGTTGACGTTTTCGTCGATCTCGCCGGTCGCAAGAAATTCCTGCAAGGTGCCGACGCTCGTGGGGCCGTATAAAAAATTATCCGGCATCTCGATGAGCCAGTCCATCTGTAGCTCCGTAACCATGGGCGCGCGCTGCCACGACTTTCGCGCATCCTTGGAGACACGATCCATCGGGGAGATCTTCGCCTCGGTGGCCCAGGTTCGAAGCTGACCGAGCGATGCGGGGCCGAAAATTTCATTCGACGCGAACTTGAGGAGATACCACTGGATTTCCATGCATATATCATAAGCGCGGGCCGGGGCTGCGGCCAAGCTCAAAATAATTAAACCTCATTTGAGTTTGATTTCAGGCTGGTGCATCTGCGGTCGGCGGATATGATATGAGCATGCACTCGCTAAAAAAGCTGTTTGAAATGCGATGCAACGCCGCTGCGCTGGTTGCTGGATTGATTTGCTTCATCCCCATTTCTTGCATGTCTCCCGGCGGGAAGACGGACGAAGCGGCTGGGGCGGTCAAAGGCAAAACAGATGATGCCCAATCGAAAGGAAATAAAGATGCCAACAGTCCGGTTGATGTCAGATTCCTTCTATCCATGACCTATGAGGAAGCGCAAAAAATAAGCCCGGCCAGCGCCCATGTGCTGCCGAATTACCGCGTGGCGGCAGATACGGTCAATGCTACATCGAAGGCGGCGGACGGTCAGTCGCAGCGTGCCACGGCCAAGGGGCACGTTTTTTTGCAGATTGACGATAATGAACCCCTTGTCGCGCTGGGACAGGAAGCACTGGTCGGTGGCCATGAAGTAATCCTGCGTGGCAAGCCTCTGCTGAAACGCGGTCGCACGGTGGTGGAGGGCTTGGAAGATACGACGGTTTTTTTCATCATGGGCACGCGCTTGCAGGTTGTGGGCAAACATCGCATCACGACCGAAAATGGCGTGACACCGACATGGCCCAAATCATGGAAGGATGGGCCTAACCCGCTGCTACCGGCACTTTCGCCCAATGATATTCCGAAAGAGTTACGTGCTTCACTGCTTCTGCCTTCATTGCAGGATGATGACGTATCCAAGATTCCGCGTTGAACGCGCGGCGGTGTCAGTGGGTAGTCTGAAGACGAATGCGGCATACGATTGCACGGTGGTCGCTTCCGTCATAATAATCCGGCGTGTCAAAGATGTGGCTGGATTTGCGATCCATATATTTCGCCAGCGTCTTGGTGAAGAAGATATAGTCAAAACGTGAATAGACATCCGCGTCCTTCCAGTAATGCGTCCAGGTCTCGTTGCGCTCGTCGCGCAGGTGAAGCTCATAGAGTCCGCCGGGCGTGCCCGGTGTTCCGGTGATTTCCGTGACTGGGGCTTCGTGACGATGCTCGTTGAAATCGCCATAGAGCAGGACTTTGACCCCGGCGTCTTTGGCGATGATTTCATCCAAGTGCTTGCGCAGCAGATGAGCTTCATTGCGGCGCATGAGGCTTTCATCCGCTTCGGGCACCGGGCGTTTGGATTTGAGGTGAACGCCCAGGCAGCGCAATTCAAGGCCGGGTTTAACTTCGAGCGTGACATCCAGGAGCCCGCGTTGCATGGGGTAGACCTGTTCGCCAATTTGGTATTTAAGATCGGTTTGCGAATTGCGGGCGATGATCGGCAGCCGTGTGAGCAAGGCCAGACGACGGGTCGGATCGCCTCCATGACAGTATTCGGAATTCGGCAAATCAAGCCCCGCTTCTTTTAACCGACGCTGTAAATCGCGCAAATCTGCCTCCTGCCCGATTTCACACAAACCCAGCGCATCAGGTTTTATTTGCACGAGGAACTTCACTACTGCGGTGATTTCTTTTTCAGGCTTCGGTTGCTCGGGCTTTGGCGTTCCTTTGACAAAACGATCCATCCGTAAATAATTCTTCAGATTATATGAACAGAGGGTGATGCTCTCGCGATCCGCCGCCCATGACGTGGAGACGAGCAGCGCCCAGATTGTCGCCGATATAAACAAAAAACGCTTCATGCAGGCAAGGCTACATGAAGCGGTTTGAGAAAACGAGAAGGAATTTAGGCTTCCTTATGAGTCGTGGAAACTGGTTCGGCTGGCTTTGCTTGCGTTGCAATCGGAGTCTCGATGCGTGGAGCGGTGTCCTTGCTGTTAACCACATCGTCATGCGAACGGTTCAGTTCCTGTTCGAATTCTTCCTTGGCCTTACGGAATTCGCCCATGCTGCGACCAAGGCTGCGGGCGAAGACGGGAAGCTTCTTTGCGCCAAAGAGCACGAGCACCAGCACGGCGATGACGAGCATGTCCGGACCGCTGGGGATGCCAAAAGCTAAAATTGGGGTGTTCATGGGTTAATTAATACGATGTATTACGGCTTGCCGCAATGGGAACTTTCACCCGTGTCATGCAACTGCAATAGCACCTTTCCGTTGCGCCCCTCAGTCTGGGCGCGGGCGATGGCTTCCCGCCAGTTTTTAATAGGATAAACGCTGTCCACCGGCATCTTGAGCAAGCCATCCCGCATCAATTCCGCAAGCGTAACCATCATGGATTTGATCCCGGCAGGCGAAGTTTTTTCCAGATCCCGGCTCAGCCAGTAGCCGCGGATTTCCAAGTTTTTGAAAATGAGAAATTTGTTGGGCACAGCCAGGCTGCGGCGGCTCATGGCACCATAAGTGATATGAGCGCCGCCAGGCGAGAGAAGCTCCATGAGCCGGAGTGCGCTGTCTCCGCCGACGGCATTGAAGGCGAGTTTCAACTCATCACTCCCTATGACTTTCTTTACAGACTGGAGACCTTCGTCATTGTCGGCCAGAACCGAATCAGCTCCCAGTGCCCTGAGTTCTTCCGCCAGCTCGACACGCCGCACAAAATTAATGGTGCGAAATCCAAGATGTCTGGCGAGCTGGATCACCGCTAGCCCAACTATGGAATTTGCCGCGTTTTGCACCACCCAGTCGCTTGGCTTTAGCTTACGAAAAAGATGCAACATCTGCCAAGCGGTGCAGGGATTCACTCGCAACATCGCGGCCTGCTGCATGTCGAGACCATCAGGGAGTTTATGCAATCCATTTTCACGCAGCACAATTTGCTCAGACCAGCAGCCTGCAGGTTGAAGAACAATGACGGGATCGCCCACAGTAAGCGAGGTGACATTTCCACCGATGGTCGTGACTTTGCCGCAGCTTTCATTACCGGGAACAGCGGGGAACTGCGGCAGCTTGCCGTAAGTTCCTTCGATGAAATTCAAATCAGCCGGATGAACCGGCGCATAGTGCATGTCCACCAGAACTTCATGAGGCCGCAGTGCGGGCGGCTCCCATGATTCAAGCTGGAGAACGTCAGCGGGTTTTCCTGTCTGGTGGAAACAAAGCCTCATCAAGAAGCTTACGCGGCCTTCTTGGGTGTTTTTGCAAGCCGCTGGGCTGAAGAACGGACTTTGGGATAAAAAGTCACTCCTCCTTGGCCACTTCGGATGGGTCGCTGGGATAAGTCACTTTTTTGAGCTTCTGATTCTGGAGCCAGCGGCGGAATTCCTCTGCCTGCTTCGGATCATTCCAAGAAACGTGATCGGCGCTGCCTTCCACGATGGTGATCCGGTGCTCCACGTTGAGGTTTTTCCAGGTGGCCAGCTCCCACCGGATGTTCCGCCAGTAGAGCGAGGGGTCTTTTTCATGAATGAACTGCCAGACGGGGGCGGTGTTGCTTCGGTTGAAAAAGATGCAGATGTCGTTGTAAGCCGCGATGGGCACGGCGGAGGCGAATTTGCCGGGAAACACCCGCATGAACTCATAGCAACCGAACCCGCCGCCGGAATACCCGGTGACATACAGGCGGGTAAGATCAATGGCAGGCTCGCTCGTTGCCTTCAGCATGTCAATTGCCTGCCCGGTGAGCAGTGTGGGTTTGGAGGGTTCGATGGTGCTGCCGTCAAACCACCAGTCATTTTTCACGTCGCTTTGCGGTATCATCACGTAGCAGGGCATGTGCTTCTGCCAATCACGGGCGATGAAGTATTGAAAAGTGCGCCCGCCCAGCGAGTAGTTTTTGAAGTTGTCCGTGCCCCGCGCGTTGGTCCCGTGAAGATACACGATAAGCGGCAGGGACGCTCCTCGTGTTGCCGCTTCTGGGGGTGTGTAGAGCAAGAAACGCAGCTTGCTTTCTTGGCTTGCGCCAGGTCGCTTCTTCCGGCAAGTCTGGGAGGGTATAGACGTAGCCGCGCAGCCCAGCATCCTTGAGTTGCGCGGCCTTCAGTGTGTCCGCCTGCTCGTGCGGTTCAATCTTTCCCCTGATGACCAGGAACTCGCTGGACTGCCGCAGGAAGGGAAGAATCGCCCTGTCATCAATGTCGAAATACGTCCCGTCATCCTTTCTCATGGTATGCACCCAACCTTTGGTGCGCACGATACTGGCTGAGATTTCAATACCCAAGGCGTCACGTCTCCAGTGTTCATGGAAAGGAGGGGTGGTGTCTTTCCATGCGTCTAACATCTCTTGGGAAAACTCCACCACCCCAGGATTCGGCGGAGGGATGAGACGTTGCTGCGCCAGCACTGTGGACGCTCCTGACAGCCAAAACAATATGAACGATAAAAATGCGGGCAGTCGTAAAATCAAGCCTGCCACTTGGAATTTCAGACAACCTGGTTGATCCGTAGCAGAGGCTTTCTGAGATGCCACGGATATTTGGACCAAAAGAGATTTAGTTGGCGAGGGCGAGATCGGCCTCGAAGTGGTTGGGGGTTTTGTAGTTGAGGGAGGAGTGG
>JAYVZW010000247.1:0-5511 GCA_043783015.1 Verrucomicrobiota bacterium | reverse complement strand
GCTGCTGCGGAATACAGACCGTTCGTGCGCGGATCCGAATTGTGCGCCGAAATTGTTTTTGATGAACCCCAGCGCGCCCTCACGCCCGGGCAAATCTGCGCGCTTTATGATGGGGAGAAATTGCTTGGTGGTGGCGTCTTTGAAGAAATCCGCTACGAATAAAGAACCATGTGGAAACCCATCAAAGAATTCACCGACATCAAGCTGGAGAAAACCAGCGATGGCATTGCCAAGATCACCATTAACCGTCCGAAGGTGCGCAATGCTTTTCGTCCGCTCACTGTAAAGGAAATGCTCGAAGCTTTCGAGATTGCGCATGAAGACCCTAAGGTCGGTGCCATCATTCTCACCGGCGAAGGTGACAAAGCGTTCTGTTCTGGTGGCGACCAGAAGGTGCGAGGCCACGCGGGCTATGTTGGAAGTGATGGTGTGCCACGACTGAACGTGCTTGATCTCCAGAAGAAAATTCGCAGCATCCCCAAGCCCGTCATTGCGATGGTGGCCGGTTATGCCATCGGTGGCGGGCATGTGCTGCATGTTGTTTGTGATCTCACGATTGCCGCGGACAACGCGCGCTTCGGCCAGACCGGCCCGAAAGTGGGTTCGTTCGATGGCGGGCTTGGCAGCAGTTATCTCGCGCGAATTGTCGGACAGAAAAAGGCGCGGGAGATTTGGTATCTCTGCCGGCAATACGACGCGCAGCAGGCGCTCGACATGGGACTGGTGAACACGGTGGTGCCTCTCGCGGAACTCGAAACTGAAACTGTGAAATGGTGTCGTGAAATCTTGAATCACTCACCGCTCGCGTTGCGTTGTCTCAAGTCCGCGCTCAACGCCGATTGCGACGGTCAGATGGGCTTGCTTGATCTCGCCGGCAACGCCACGCTACTCTATTATATGAGCGAAGAAGCGAAGGAGGGTAAAAATGCCTTCATCGAAAAACGCGAGCCAGATTTCTCTAAGTTCCCCAGAGTGCCGTGAGGTTCAGTATTGCGCTTTAAAGCGGCTTCCATAAAACTATTCACGCAGAAGCGTGAACACCCGACATGAAATCATTCACGCCATGGATTTTCGCCGCGCGTCCCAAGACGCTCGGTGCAGCCATTGCGCCCGTGCTCGTCGGCAGCACGCTGGGATGGAAATTGAGCGGTCAATTTTGCATCTGGCTAGCGCTGGCCACGCTTGGGAGTTGCGTGTGTTTGCAAATCGCGACCAATCTTTTCAACGACGCCGTGGACGGCATGAAGGGCAGCGACACCGATGAACGTCTCGGCCCCGTGCGCATCACCGCCTCTGGAATGATGCCTGCGAAAACCGTGATGTGGGCTGCGGCGGGAGTGCTCGCGCTCGCAACCCTGCTTGCCGTCCCTTTGTTCATTTATCGCGGCTGGCCCATTGTCGCCATTGGCATTCCTTCGCTTTGGTTCTGTTACGGCTATACTGGCGGTCCGATGCCGCTGGCGTATCGCGGACTTGGTGAACTTTTTGTCGTCCTGTTTTTTGGATTAGTGGCGGTGACGGGATCGGCTTTTGTGCAAAGCGGCCACTGGCACATCGAGGCCGTGATCGCGGGCTTACAGATTGGCATGTTGAGCACCGTGCTCATCGCGATCAACAATCTGCGCGACATCGAAGAAGACACGAAGACTGGAAAGCGGACACTGGCGGTGCGGTTTGGGGCAGGCTTTGCGCGGGGGGAAATAAGCATTCTCCAAACAATCCCATTGCTGCTGTGTCCGTATTGGATATTCGCCATGAAAGCTCCTGATGTGGCAATCCTGACCATGATTCCCCTCGCTGTATTGGGAGTGGCGATTGATGCCAAGATCAGGCGGACGGAGCCTTCACCTGTTTACAATCGCTTTCTGGCCATGGCGGGAGCAAGTTTAATCCTGTTTTCTGTAATGATGTGTGTTGGAATTGTTACTCAAAACATAACCGGCTCAATTCTTCATCGGATTGTGGGTTCGCAATCCTTGGGGATTGATGACTGAAGGTGAAGGCACGGATCAATGATTTACTTTTGTCCTTACACCATTCATTCACGCGGCTCGCTCAACGCTGTCTCTCGACGAAAGAAATTTCACGGAGTCTTGATTAAGGTGAACGACGGCATCGGCTGTTTGCATCCGTGGCCGGAATTCGGCGATGCACCCATTGATGAACAATTGAAAATTCTACGCGAGGGGGGCACTTCGGAGGTTATCGAGCGCGCCCTGCGCATGGCGGCGGTGGACGGCGAGGCACGCAGATGCGGCGTGAGTTTGTTTGAAGGTTTGGAAATCCCGCCGAGTCATTTTTCCCTCGATCAAAATCAACCGCAGGAACTTCAAATGCAGCGGATCATCAGCGAAGGCTGGCGGGCCATCAAAACCAAGGGGTCCGCCTACAGTGAAAAGACGATCTCGGTATTGAAGGGGCTGGTCAGACTTGCGGGCGATGCGCCGTTGAAGCTGCGGGTTGATTTCAACTCTTGCCTCACTGCGTCGCAATTCGCCGACTTTATGCGCGCGCTGCCGCACGATGTTCGCGGTCGGATTGATTTCATTGAGGATCCATTTCCTTATGATGGCACAGCATGGTTCGAAGCTCAGAACGAACTGGGCGTGCGACTGGCTTGTGACAAAGGATTGAAGCGAACAGATGAAGCCGTGATCCATGACTGCGGCTATGAAATCGCCGTGCTCAAGCCAGCCCGGCGCGAATGGCGCAGCACGCTGGCCGTGATACCTGCGAACGCGCGCATCGTCATGACTTCCGCGATGGATCACGCGATTGGCCAGAGCTTCGCGGCTTGGGAGGCCGCGATGGCCTGGCGGGAGCTTGGGGCGCGGATGGATTTGTGCGGTCTGTGCACGGAACAACTGTTTGAGAGGGATGCGTTCTTCGAGCGATTGAATTCGCATGGAGGACTGCTAAAGTTGGATCGAATGGGCACGGGTCTTGGTTTTGATGATGTGCTGGCTGAACTGAAGTGGGAGGAATTGTGAATGAATCCACTCGATGACAACAACGCCTTCTGGCGCAGCAGCGATGGTTATGTCGCACTGAATCCGCACCGGAAAGAAGAGGCCCATGGACTCGCGGAGTTCTCCCATGCCAGCGACGCTACTCGCAGCTTGATTTTTTTTCAGACCAGCGGTAGCGAAGGTGCCCCCAAGTGGTGCGGATTGTCGCGTGAAGCGATGCTGGTCTCTGCCCGCGCGGTGAATGCTCACCTTGAGGTCACACCGCAGGACCGCTGGCTCATTGCGCTGCCGCTACATCACGTCGGCGGATTTTCCATTCTGGCGCGAGGCTTCGCGAGTGGTGCGTCGTTTGTCCGGGCAAATGAAAAATGGGATGCGGCGAAGTTTGCTGAGCTTTGTGATCAGGAAAAAATCACACTGACTTCGCTTGTGCCCACCCAGATGTTCGATCTCGTGCAGGCGGAAATTCCCGCTCCGCCATCACTGCGCGCCGTGGTGGTTGGCGGCGCGGGCCTGAGCAAGGAACTAGGGCGTGAGGCGCAGCGGCTCGGCTGGCCAGTGTTGCAAAGTTACGGCATGACCGAGACGGCTTCTCAAGTCGCGACCAGTTCGCTGGCGAATCTGCGTGACAAGTTTGATCCAGATAATTTGGAAGTGATGCCCATTTGGGAATTGAAGACTGATTCAGATCAGCAGCTGACGGTGCGCGGCGCGGCGCTGGCCGCTGGCTATGCGATTAATAAGAGCAAAGCGTGGCGCTGGATCGAAATTAATTCGTCATGTGGACTGCGCACGCGCGATCGTGTTGAAATCAGAAATCAAGGGACGCGGCTGTGCCTGAGTTTTCTCGCGCGTGAATCATCTTTGGTGAAGGTGATGGGCGAGATGGTGAATATGGACGAATTGCAATCGCGCTTGGAATCGCTCACTGACGCGCCGCATCGTGTCGCCATCTGCGCATTGCCGGACGCTCGAAAGGGAAGGAAGCTGGTGCTGGTAGGGGAGTTGTCGGGCCAGGAACTTGAAGAACTGCAGGTGCGATTCAATCACAATGTCTTGGGCATCGAGAAAATCGAGGAAAGTGTCGGTTTGCCTAAAATTCCTCGGAGTGCGCTGGGCAAGCTAGACCGTGAGAGGATTAGTAATCTCCTCTCGAACGGGAAATCTCCATGATTTCCGGCAAGAAACCGGACCAAAAGACACGATTTAGGGGCCTTGCCTAGGAACATTTAAAAAACTTCAACAAATTTGAACAGGAGGGCGGGTTAGGATTCTAACGTATTACAGTGTTGTGCGGTTAATGCGCCACACTGCAAACTAAGAGTGTGATTGTTGTCAATTAAGTTCCGGGTGACCGGACTATGTGTTGAGGTTGATGCCTAAGGTCCGGCGGATGGGAGTCCGCCGGACCACTTTTTTGCCCCCAAAGCACGGTAAGTTCAGCTTGGCGCAAGTTCTTAAGCCGAATGGCCCGACGCTTGCTTTCCAGGGGGGTATTCGTCGGTTGACGCCCTGCGTTCAACGCGCTATACCCATCCCCCCCGCGCATCCAGCGTGGAGACCACAGAATCAAACTCCATCTACTCCCCAGCAACATGATCAAAATAGGCATCAATGGTTTCGGACGCATCGGGCGTCTCGTTTTTCGCGCCATCTGCGACCAAGGACTTCTCGGCAAGGAAATCGACGTGGTCGCAGTGAACGACCTCGTTCCGGCGGACAATCTTGCCTACCTCGTGAAATACGACTCCACACAAGGCCGTGCGAAAGAGGAAGTTTACTCCAAGAAATCAAACCCTGAAGTTGCCGAGGACGACGTTCTGGTCGTGGACGGACATGAAATCAAATGTCTCGCTGTCAAAGAAGGTCCTGCCGCTCTGCCTTGGAAGGCGCTTGGCGTGGACATCGTGATCGAATCCACCGGCTTGTTTACCGAAGCTGAGAAAGCCATGGGTCACATCAAAGCAGGCGCGAAGAAAGTCATCATTTCCGCCCCCGGTAAGAACGAGGATATCACCGTCGTGATGGGCGTGAACCACGATAAATACGTTGCCGAGAAGCACACCATTATCTCCAATGCGAGCTGCACCACGAACTGCCTCGCGCCCGTAGTGCATGTCTTGCTCAAGGAAGGTTTCGGCGTTGAAGAAGGTCTGATGACCACCATCCACAGTTACACCGCCACGCAGAAAACGGTGGACGGCCCCAGCAAGAAAGACTGGAAGGGCGGGCGCAGCGCAGCGATCAACATCATCCCCAGCGGCACTGGCGCGGCCAAGGCCGTCGGTCTGGCGATTCCCGAAGTGAAGGGCAAGCTCACCGGCATGTCCTTCCGCGTTCCCACGCCGACCGTGTCGGTGGTTGACCTCACCGTTAAGACCGTGAAGGAAACCAGCTATGCGGAAATTTGCGCTGCCATGAAGAAGGCCAGCGAGACCTACATGAAGGGCATCCTTGGTTACACCACCGACGAGGTGGTCAGCTCGGACTTTATTCACGATCCGCATAGTTCTATTTTTGATGCTGGCAGCGGCTTGGAATT
>JAYVZW010000246.1:0-5515 GCA_043783015.1 Verrucomicrobiota bacterium | reverse complement strand
CAGGACTTAGTTCAATGGATACGGCATGACGCATGCCCACACCTTGACACATCAAGTGCAACTAGTTTGTTATACTATTTCGCGCGCACTACACTAGTGATTGTTAAGAAAGGAGGTTTGCTTTCCATGGGCGATCTTGTTCAAAACGCCGAGCTACCATCAAAAGCTGTTCAGGATGCTTTGAAATTGACAGAACTAATGCTCGCGCCAACTGACCCAAAAGAGTCGAATCCTTAGAAATGGCGGTGGCGAGCGAGACGCGGTGAGTTGGGGGGTCGGCCATGTTGTTTCGTAGCACTTGCGGGGCGGGCGCACATTTCTTTTGTGTTCGTTCTTCTCAACGGCGCAAAGTTTGCTAGTCTTCGTGTTCCCATGCATCTCACGACTTTCATTCGGGTCAGTCCTCGAAATCGCACAAATCTACTTCAATAAATGGAGTCCGGCAGCGACCCATGACTACGAAAGCGTTTGGCAAAGCCTCATGGCTCGGCGCCCAAACCGACAATCATTCTACAGCTTCGGTATAGTAAGGACCAGTTGACTCGCTCGCTCACGCTCTTCTCGCCCTACGGGTGTCGCTGCGCTCCATCTGTCCCGGCTTCGCTTCGGCATGCAACCGGTGGCACCAGCGAGCCTGCTTCATAATACACCGACATTGTCACAAGTTACCTCGCGCCCTGTGTTTTGCGGCTGCGTTTGAGGACCCACTCTGCCGCATCCAAGGCTCAAGCCTCAAAGCCATCACGCGCCGCCAGCCCGAGGCACGCTACGCGTAACGTTCCTTGGATTTGCGGCGCGCGACATCTCGCCGCTTTGCGCTAACTTCCCAGCAGATGCTCGCTCCGCTCGACCGCAAACTATTCCGCGATGTTGGCCGCATGAAAGGCCAGACGTTCGCGGTGGGTCTGGTCATGGCCTGCGGATTGATGATGATGATCACCACGCGCTCGCTTATCCGCACGCTGGAAGGAACGCGCGATGCGTATTACGAGCGCAACCGCATGGGCGACATCTTCGGCTCCTGCAAGCGCGCGCCTCTCGCTGCGGCGGAACGGCTGGGCGAAATCGCGGGCGTGGCCGCAGTGGAGCCGCGCGTCGTCGTGGATGTGACACTGGATATTCCCGGCATGGATGAGCCAGCCACGGGCCATATCGTCTCACTGCCGGAAGAGAAACCGCAACGGCTGCATCTCGTTTTCCTGCGCACCGGACGAATGCCGCAAATCGGTGAACGGGGCGAGGTCGTAGTGAGCGAAGCCTTCGCCGAGGCCAATCACCTTCAGCCCGGTGATTCTATAGCCGCCGTGATCAACGGTCATCGCGATCAGTTGCGCATTGTCGGCATCGGTTTGTCGCCGGAATTCGTCTTCGAGGCGAGGGTGGGCGAAACCCTGCCCGACAACAAACGTTTTGGCGTCTTCTGGATGAACTATCACGCGGTGGCCATCGCTTATAATCTCGATGGCGCGTTCAACAACTTCGTCATTGACCTCGCGCCCGGCGCAAACGAGGCCGAGGTCATCGCGGAGGCGGACCGGGTGCTGGCGCGCTATGGCGCGTATGGGGCTTACACGCGGCGCGACCAGCCATCGGCATCGCGACTCAATGACGAGCTGCGTGTGTTGCATGCGCTTTCGGTGGCCTATCCGATCATCTTTCTGAGTGTTGCCGCTTTCATGGTCAACGCGGTTCTCGCGCGGCTCGTCCGTTTGCAACGCGAGCAGATCGCGCAGTTGAAGGCACTCGGTTTTTCCTCATGGGATGTGGGCACGCATTATCTGAAGTTCGCTCTCGTGATCGTCGTCATCGGCACTGTTATCGGGAGCATCACCGGTCGTTTTATGGGTCAGTGGTTTGTGAATCTTTATACGATTTTTTTCCGGTTCCCGCATCTCGACTTCCGCATGGACTGGAGCGCGCTGGGTTTGGCGCTGCTGGTGAGCGCGGGCGCGGCGACCATTGGCGTCATCGGCGTGGTGCGTCAGGCGGTGAACTTGCCGCCAGCGGAAGCAATGCGCCCTGAACCGCCGGCGGATTTCAAAGCGTCGGTGCTGGAGCGAATCGGACTGACACGCTGGTTCAGCCCGCAGTTCCGCATGGCTTTGCGCAACATTGAACGCCGTCCCTGGCAGGCGATATTCACCATCGCGGGACTCGCGCTCGCGACCGGCCTCATGGTGTTGCCCGGCTCCATGAGCAACAGCATTGACTACCTGCTGACTTATCAATGGAACCTCGCGCAGCGGCAGGATGTTGTCGTTTTTTTGACCGAGCCAGGGTCGGGCAAGGCGTTCCACGACATCGAGCATCTGCCCGGCGTCGTCACCGCTGAGCCGGTGCGCAGCGTGCAGGCGCGCATGAGTTTCGGGCCGCACTCGCGCAAGCTCGCCGTGACCGGCACACCGCGTGGAGGTCAATTGAACCGGCTGCTCGATGCCAACGCCAGACCGATCGTGCCGCCGCAGGAAGGAATCGTGATGTCCGCGAAACTGGCCGAAGTGCTGGGCGCGCGACTCGGCGACGAAGTGCAACTGGATGTGCTTGAAGGCCAGCGACCCGTGTTGCGTGTGCCCATCCGCGGATTAATCGAGGACTTCGCGGGTGTCGCGGCTTACATGGATATCGGCGGATTGCGCAAGCTCATGCGCGAGGACGCGACGATTAACGGCGCGTATCTCACCATCGACAACGCGCATTGGCCGGAATTTATGCGCAAGATCAAGGACACGCCCGCCGCCTCCATTGTGCTGGTGAAAAAAGAACAGCTCGCCGCGTTCCGCAAAACCACGGGACAGATGGTGAACACGCTGCGTTCGTTTTATTTCGTGCTGGCCGTGATCGTCGCGTTCGGTGTTGTCTATAACAGCGCGCGCATCGCCCTTTCGGAACGCAACCGCGATCTCGCCACCTTGCGCGTGATCGGCTTCAGCCAGCGTGAAGTCGCCGCCGTGCTGCTGGGCGAGCTGACGATTCTCGTGCTCACCGCCCTGCCTTTCGGTCTTCTTTTTGGCAACGGCCTGGTGCATTTCATTCTCTCTGCCGTCAGCACCGAAGCCGTCCGTATGCCCATCCACATCGAAATCTCCACCTACGCCGTCGCCATCGTCGTCGTGCTTGGCGCCGCCGTCGCCTCCTTCGCCGTGGTCAGCCGCTTGTTGCGCAAGCTGGACATGGTCGGTGTGTTGAAGGCGCGGGATTGAGAATGCGCCACTTGCGTCCTGCTATTGAAACTCGTCGGCCATGAAAGTCATCATCTCCTGCCACGCCTTCATCACCAGTCGGACGTCATCAGGATGCAGGCGTCCTATTTTGTGGTGGACGAGTCGCCGATCCACGGTCGCAAGCTTGGAGAGGCGCACCGTTGAAGCGCGCGGCAGGCCGGTTTCCACCCATCGCACGAGCGTCACGTCGGAGACATTACGAGCAGGATGCGTCGTCACACGCGCCAGCACCAGATCATCATCGTCTCCGAACAGCACCAGACCGGTTCGTCTCTTGCGGTTTTGCAGATCGGAAAATGGAAACTCCACCGAGACGATGTCGCCGGGTTTATGCGCAGTCATAAACGTCATCGTCCGGTGAATCGTCTTGAAAAAACTTTTCGAGTGCCAGCCGCTGCCAGTCGAGATCCCCGGTGCCACGCCCGATCAACTGCGGCATGTCTTTGTAGAGCCGCAAGCGCTCTGCCAGCGACAAGGTCTTGATCGCCAGTTCAATTTCCAAAACAGTGCTCATGCAATGAAATAAACCACTCACGACTCGCATCTGCAAGCACGTAGTATGATGAGGATATGGAACCATGAAATTTCGTCCCGAATAGAAAAAGTGCGTTGATCTGACTTTCCTCGTGCTCGGGGCCGCAGGATTCTCCTTCTGGATGCAGGGCCGCTGAATTTTGATTGTCAATCTGCCAGGTATCAGTGACGCAATTCACAGGGATGCATTTTTGAATACACCAGCCCTCGTAGTGAAAGCAGCACACTCGCCCATAAACAATTTCGCGAATTCCCTTCCGCCGCCTTTCGCCGTGCCAGTGGCATGTCAATCTGGTAACACAGCTTTGAGCAATTTGTATTTCCGCAACCGCTTATTCGCACCGAGCACTGTAGTGTAATCATACGTGCCATCGCTCACGACACTAGAGTGAATCTTCTGACCATCGACCACGTTCCGCGTTTGTGCTGGACTGCAAGCAATGAACAATGTGCAGGGCTCTCGCAAAGCCCCTTCCTGATCAGTAAGCAAATACACGAGAAGTCCCCCGCGTATTACTTGGATGACTTTTGCCCGAATGTGAAGAAGCTCTGACGGGGCGATTCCTGCCGCCCTAGCCTCTGCTGCTTCCGCTTCCTGTGCAGCCAGAACTTTAGCAGCGGCAGCTATTCGCATTTCCGCTATCGCCGCCTCCTTTCTGGCCTGACTTTTAGCAATCTCCACCGCAAGGGTTTTCGCCTTTTCTGCCGCCTGCGCCTCGGTGACTACATTACCTGTTTGGCGCTCTTTTTGCTTCATGAAATCTTTTGCTTTCCCTTCATCATATGGCATGGCCTTTTTCCATGCCTCAGGCAAAAATTGATAAGGGATTTTAGCGAATCCGTCATCATGTGAGACCTTCACTCCATCAGGCTCAATTTTTGTGACAACGCAGCGGTTAAATGTAATCGGCGTGCCTGCCGCGTTTGGCATCATGATTGCATCTGCCTTCGCGCCGACTTGCGCGTAAGCTGTGGAGCCTGAGAAAATGAAAAAGTAAACGAGGTAAACCTCAACGCAGAATGAGATTGAATGGTGAGTTAACGTGCGGTTTGTTTGCATAAAATTATTCCTTGAATTGTTGGAAGCCAATTTTAATGGGCGGGTTCACGCCGGAAGATGAAAAATTGACGGGGGGAGTGGCTGGCGGTTCCATATTGGGCGCTTGGCTGAGTTTGAGCCGTCATTGCTTCGCATCATGGCGAAAGACGTTATATTTTTTGACGGTCTTAATTACCCCCGACGCTGATCTGTATTGTGCCGTGCCTATGTTTTCGGCCTGAATTTCAAAACTATCGCCGTCCACAGCACCTTTCGGCAAATCATTTTTTAGACTGTAGATCATCCGACCGCTTCTTTGCTTCTAACTTTCGAGCGATTTCTTTCTGAGATTCAAGCGTAGCCAACCTCTCCCGCTCAACGATGTCCAGTCTCTTCAGCTGATCAGTAATCGGAGACTTTTCTTTATAAGTCTTTTTACCAACCAACTGCAAGCGCAGTGCTGCGACACTTTCTCGGTAATCATTTTTGGCCTTTTCTTCATCTCGAATCCTCGCTTCGTCCTTCTGTGCGCTGAGAATTTTTTGCGCATCGGTGTGCGTCGTGCCTGATGTCGCGGTGCGGTCAAAACCGGACTGCTTGTAGCACTCAAAACCGGAAAGTAAGGGCGAAGCCCTTGCGAGCGAGCGCAGCGAGGCGAGCCTCCGCGCGCTGACACACAGGATACGGCTCTGCTGGAGAGCAACCGGAGCGGTGTATCAGT
>JAYVZW010000245.1:0-16614 GCA_043783015.1 Verrucomicrobiota bacterium | reverse complement strand
CGAACCCACCAACTATCGCGCCCAAATGGCGATGGCGGGTCTCTTGTTTGTCTCGCGGGAATACCGGCGTTCTCTTTCAAATTACCGCCGGGCGCTGGCCTCTTATCCGGGCGACCTTGATGCCCTGAGCGGCGCGGCATGGTCGGCCTTCTATCTTGGCGAGAAGCGCGAGGCACTGGATTATTTCCAACAATTGATGAGCATTAGTCCGGACTACACTTATGCGCGCAAGGGATATGAACTCAGCGCCGCACCTTCATTGAAACCCTGATAGTGGATTAAAATTCATCCACAAAACCTGCATGTCCGACCTTCTTCCAGACCTTTTGCTCAACGACCGCGGCTTCGCATTCGATCCTGCGGGAGGGGAGACATTTCAACTTAGCACGACCGGACTTCGAGTGGTGCGCCTCCTGCAACAGGGCTGCAATGACGAGTCCATTATGCAGCATCTGTTGGATGAATACGAAGTGGATGAACACACTGTCCGGCGCGACCTGGAAAATTTTCTCGGCGAACTGGAACAACTGGGATGGAAATCATGAGCGCGCCACAAATAGCCGTCAGTGGATTGCACAGAGGCGACAATCCGCAGCCCGGAGCAGGCATTGTGCGGAGCATTCGCCGACGTTATCCCGACGCCTTTATCGTCGCCCTGGTCTATGATGCGATGGAGAGCGGCATCTACATGGATGACGGGCCGGACAAAGTCTATACCATGCCTTATCCGACTTGCGGTGCGGTTTCGTATTTGATGAGACTGGATCATGTGCTCGATGAAGCGCCCATGGACATTTTCATTCCCACACTGGATTCCGAGATCGAATTGCTGGTGCATCTGGAGCACGATTTGAACGCGCGGGGATTGATGACCTATCTGCCGGACGCTGACATGTTGAACAGCCGTTCCAAATGCATGCTGTCGGAATTTGCCGGGAAATGCGGCGTGGCCACACCGAGCACGGAACCGGTTTATGATGCGCGTGGCGCTCTGGCCGCTGCGTGGAGGCTGGGCTTTCCGCTGATGGTGAAGGGCCAATATTACGATGCGCATCTCGTATCCGGCGAAGATGATCTCACCGCCGCAGTCACCAAACTGCTGACTCAATGGGGTGCGCCCGCTTTGCTGCAAAGCTGTGTTCATGGGCCGGAGTTCAACGCGATGGGACTGGGCGATGGCGAAGGTGGTGTGGTCGGACTCTGCTGCATTCGCAAAACGATCATCAGCGACAAGGGCAAGGGACTGGGCGGCATCACAGTGCGCGATCCGAAGCTGGAATTTTTCGTAGGCAAGATCATCTGTCATCTCAAATGGCGCGGGCCGTTTGAAGTCGAGGCCATGAAAGATGATGCGACGGGTGAATACACGCTCATCGAGATCAATCCGCGCTTTCCGGCCTGGGTGGATTTTCCCTCAATGTTCGGGATGAACCTGCCTGCCGCTTTAGTGGAGATGCTGGTTACGGGAGTCCGCCCCAAGCCAATGCCTTCCTGCACGGCGGGACATTTTTATCTCCGTCATCAAATCGAAGTTCACGGTCATGTGGATGACATTGCGGAGCTTTCGGCGGGAAGTGATTTCGCGTCAAGACCGGCGTCACTTCGTCCGCGCCCGGCAACTTCACCCTTGTTTCAATCTGCCATAGCATGAGCGCCCGACTTCCCTACACCACACCGACTGTGAAACGTCTCGGCTCCGGCCCGGTCAACCCGTTTCGTCATGGCGCGTCACCGTGCTGCACGAAGATTGACGGAGTTCCCGTATCTGATCTGACGCGCGAATTTGGCAGCCCGCTTTTTGTTTTCTCCGAGAAATCACTGCGCGACAAAATTCGCGAGGCCCGACGCGCCTTCACGCGGCGCTATCCCGACGTGCAGTTCGCTTGGTCTTATAAAACGAATTATCTCAACGCCATCTGCCGTCTCTTCCATCAGGAAGGTTCCATCGCGGAAGTGGTTTCGGGCTTCGAGTATGAGAAGGCGCGGCACAACGGCATTCCCGGTGACCGCATCATCTTCAACGGCCCGCACAAGGAACACGCCGTTCTGGAGCGCGCTGTTGCGGAAGGCGCGATGATACAGGTGGATCATGTTGACGAACTGCTCATGCTTGCCGGAATGGCCAAAGGTCGCGCCGAACCGCTCAAGATCGCGCTGCGCGTGCATGTGAACACGGGCACCCATCCGGTGTGGTCGAAGTTCGGATTCAGCGCGGACGACGGTGAGGCCTTGCAAGTCATCCGCCGCCTGCGCGGCACACCGCAGTTGCAACTGCAAGGGCTGCACTGCCATGTGGGAACTTTTATCCTCGACCCGACGGCTTATCGCATCGCGGCGGAGAAGCTGGTCACACTGGCACTGGAAGCGGAGAAGCTGGGTGTGGCGGATGTTTCCTATCTCAATCTAGGCGGCGGCTTCGCATCACGCGCGAGACTGCATTATCAATATCTTCCGCCGGAACAGGTCACACCTTCGCTGGATCGTTACGCGGAAGCGATCTGTGACACGATAGCTGCCAACTGGCCGGCGGGACGCAAGCTGCCGCGATTGTATCTCGAAACCGGACGCGCGCTGGTGGACGAGGCGGGTTACTTAATCTCAACCGTGGTTGCCGTGAAACGCAGGCCGGGTGACAAATCCCTTAACAGTGCGCTGACAGCCTATGGCAAAGGCGGTCACGGATTAAGCGCAACGCTCAACGCATACGGCAAAGGCTCGGTCGCCGCGGCTCCGGTCACGCCTTCACGCAATGCGCTGGTGCTCGATGCCGGTGTGAACTTGCTTTACACCGCGACCTGGTATCAGCCCACCATGCTGCCGGCGCGCGCCTGCCCCGATGCTCCAGCGCCCACCATGGTCTATGGCTGCCTGTGCATGAACATTGATGTCATTCGCGAGGAAGCGCCGCTGCCGGGACTGACGACGGGTGATCAAATCGTGATGCATCCGGTCGGCGCATATAACATCACGCAATCCATGCAGTTTATCACCTATCGCCCGGCAGTGGTGATGATCGGACTTGATGGCAAGGTTCACGTCATCCGGCGGAGGGAGAATCTGGACTATGTTCAAGCGATGGAAGAAGTGCCGGAGCATCTCGCGGGATCAACATCATGATCGCCATCACCGACAGTGACGCCCCTGCGGCACCGCCCACGCTGGGCGTGGCACTCGCGGCGGGATTGCCGCGCGCCTATGCCGTTTTATTCTTTTCCGCGAACGCGCGTCTCGGCTGGTGTCTGCTCGCGATCAGTCTGCTTGATCCGGCGATGGGACTGGCAGGTGTGCTTGGTGTTTGCGCGGCGGCTTCGCTCTCATGGATGTTGGGATTTGATACGGCGGGCATACGCAACGGCTATCTGCTTTTCAATCCCTTGCTGGCCAGTCTTACCGTGGGCTGGCTACATGGATGTTATCAGTTTCAGCCGCACATTTATGCGTTGCTCTGGCTCGCGGCCGTGGCGGGAGGTCTTTTCCTCTCAGTAGCAATGCAACATTGGGCCGCGGTGCATCTGGGAATGTCCTCCCACAGTCTTCCGGCTGTGCTGGTGGCGTATGTTTTGTATTTCATGGGCAGCGCGCTGTTTGGTCCGCAAGTAATGCCATTGGTTCAAAACAATGCCTGGGTTGATATGAATTTTCTCCCTCCGTTTGCCAGGGCGCTGTTTCAGGCATTCGGGGCCATGCTTTTTCAAACGGGCGCGCTGCCGGGTTTGCTGGTGTTCGTCGCGCTCGCGATGAGTTCGCCGCTGACATGTTTAATGGCCGCAGCAGCGTTCAGCGTGGGTGCGGGAACGATGTCGGTTCTCGGTTATTCCTTGAATCCCGAAGGTGTAACATGGTGCGGATTTAATTTTCTCCTGTGCGGCATCGCGCTTGGCTCGGGTTACTTCATCGTCTCTCGCGCCAGTCTGATGCTGGCCGTGTGCGGCGCATTTTTTTGCGCGCTGGTGGCAATCGCGCTGAGCACGGCGTTGCGTTACTTCGGCCTCCCGGCCAGCGCGCTGCCTTATAATCTGGTCGTGCTGGTCATGGTCTATGCTCTAAGACAACGGCGGTCGGCCCGTGGTCTGGTGCCTTCTCCTGCGCCGGGAATGCTTCCGGAATCCGCAGCGCGGCGCGTGCTCTTGAATGCGCACCGCTTTCCCCATCTGAATACACCGGCGATGCATCTGCCGTTTGCAGGGGAACGCACAGTGACGCAAAGCTTTGGTGGAACGCTGACTCATCGCGGCGCATGGCGTCACGCGATAGATTTTGAAATCGAATCCGAAGGACACAAGCACACCGGGGCGGGGGATTCGCTGGAAGATTTTCCCGTGTTCGGAACGCCAGTTCTCTCACCCTGCGGGGGAGTGGTGGCCGCGATCACCAGCCATGTGCATGACAACGCGCCGGGTCAGAACAACCCTGACGAAAACTGGGGAAACCAGGTCATCATATATGCCGAGGGCGGATTTTATGTGAGGCTCGCACACCTCAAGCAAGCATCAGTCGTGGTGCATGTCGGCCAGCGTGTCGAACGTGGTGTATTGCTGGGTCAATGTGGAAACAGCGGGCGCTCGCCAGTGCCGCATTTGCACTTGCAAATCCAAGACTCGGCGGTCTCCAGCGCGGCTACGCGAGATTTTTGTTTGAAACACTACATCGAAATGCAAGCTGGCGGAGGGCGCTCAATCTATCAGACATCAGGTATTCCAGGAGCCGGCGCAGTCATTCACAATGTGGAACCCGATGCGGCGCGGGGCACCTTGCTCGCGGGCTGGCTGCCGGGAGAATATCGTTATCGGGTCACGGGAGAAAAGGGTTCGGTATGGGAGGAAACCGTGCGTCTTGATTTTGATGAAGGGGGCCGATATCGGCTGAAGTCGCTCCGCAATCACGCGCGGCTCACCGCTTTTATCTCGGAGAATGTTTTTTATGCCACTGACTTCGAGGGCACGGATGAAAGCCTGCTAGGCTTTCTCGCCGTCGGCATCGCGCGCGTTCCATGTTTCAAAGGGAATGTCTGCTGGCGCGACGTGATCAGCACTGTGCCCTTTCATCGCGCCGCATGGCGTTGGCTGCATGGACTGGTGGATCCTTTCATCGGAACCACCTTGATGAACGGTGATTATCGTCTGGAATCCGATGGAGACGCGATGGTGGTTCGCAGCGTGTTTGATGATGCGGAAAACCACATGCCGCGTGAAGTCGCCGTCTGGCTGGCTCCGCGTAGCATGATCGATAAGCTGGAAGTCCGGCTTGCCAATGACCGTGTCATCCGTGTGGAGCTGGTTGAATTCAGTGCCTTGAGGTGACTTTACGCAGGGTGGATTTTTTTAAATCCTCGGCATCGGTCCGGGAACGATGCGTGAGTAATGCGCCTGGACTCGATTGAGAAACCAGCGCCAGGTGGCTCCGGGACGTCCATTTTCCAACAAGAAATGGGGGCAGTCCTTGTGTTCCGGACTGACCCCGATGCGCCGCCAGTGATAGTGGGGGACTACCTGCTCCACGGACAAATGATGTTCATACATCAGGAAGGCGGCGAGCTTGGCTGCGTTGTCGATGGTCTTGACGACATCGTTGCCGTGATGCTCGCACATCTCGATGCCGATGGAGTGGTTATTGCCGGGGCCATCGAAGTCGGCGTGCTCGCCCTGCTCGTTGGTGGGCAGGTGCTGGTAAGCGTCGTGGTCTTCGATCGTGAAATGCCAGATGAGGAAGCCGATGCGGTTGCCGCCGGGGCGTTTGTGGGCACGCAGCGCGCCGCGCTTCAGGGCGAGTGCGTGATGCCAGGCGTCGCCGGTGGGGTTCTCCGTGGCATGAATCGTGATGTAGCGCACATTCATCGGGCGGAACTTCCCCCTGCCATAAGTCCCGCGAGGAATCATGTCCTGAATCAATCGAACCTCCGCGAGCATTTGGACGGGTGTGACCTTGCGTTCGATCGGAACTGGCCCGAGCCGGGCGTCCCAGCCTTGGCTGCGCGGGCTGGTGGAGGAGCAACTGGGAAAAAGCCCAAGCAGCACGGCGCAGGCAAAAAGGGGAATGAGCTTCAGGATGCGCATGTTATCCTGTAGCCGGATTGTGGACACTGGCAACAACGCAGTCGATCCGGGATGTTTTTTCATCCGTAAATTGTTTTGTCTTGCATCAAGGAAAGGACTTCGCTTTAAAAGAGTGCACAAACCATCAGTATGAAAAAAATCGAAGCCATCATCAAGCCACACAAGTTCGAGGAAGTGCACGAGGCCCTGCGCGAGGCAGGCGTCCGGGGGATGACGGTCACGGAAGTCAAAGGCTTCGGTCGTCAGTGCGGGCACACGGAAATCTATCGCGGCAGTGAATACACGGTGGACTTCATTCCGAAAACCAGGCTGGAGATTCTGGCCACCGACGAACAGGTGACTGCGGTCGTGAATGTGATCAAAGAAGCGGCCAAGACGGGCAAGATTGGCGACGGTAAGATTTTCATTTCGGAAATCACCGATGTTATCCGCATCCGCACCGGCGAGCACGGAACGGAAGCGCTTTAAGCTCCGCTGGCGTGCTTTGCCAGCCAGACCAGCAGCGCGGCACCAAGTAGAAGCCGGTAAATGGCAAAGCTGTTGAAGGTGTGCGTTTGCACAAAGCTGATGAGCCATTTCACGACGATGAAAGAGGAGATGGCGGCAGCGATACAGCCGATGGCGACGTGGATCCAGCTGTCGGTATGGAGGCCGGTGGTCTTAAGCGTCTTGTAGGTTTCAAGGGCGCTGGCGGCAAGGATGGTAGGAACTCCGAGGAGAAAAGTGAACTCGGTCGCGGCAGAACGGGACATTCCCAGCAGCATGGCCAGCATGATGGTGGAACCGGAACGCGATGCACCGGGCAGGACTGCTGCGATGAGCTGCGCCACGCCGAACGCGACTGCCAGGGGATAAGTCAGACGGTCATCCAGCTTGCGTTTCCGGCAAAGCGCTTCGACTGCCAAGATGATGACGCCGCCCAGCAGCAGCGCCCATGCGACGGGGGCAAGTTCCTTCGGCAGGGTGAAGCCGGATTTCTTCAGGATAATTCCCCCAATGCCTGTAATGACGAATGCGATGATGAACTTGGCCAGAAGATCGCGGTTTTTTGCTTCTCCGAGGCCAAAGATCATGCCGGAAAACTGCTTCCAGAAAAGAGGGATGATTGCCAGCACAGCTGCCCCTTGGATCACGATATTGAAAAGGTCGTCCTCATGAATACCGAGGATTTTTTCCACGATGAGCAGATGCGCCGTGGATGAGACCGGGATGAATTCAGTGATGCCTTCAACGAGGCCCAGGATGATTGCGTTAAGCCAGTGAGGCATAGGTAAAAAGTGAAAGGCGATGATGGAGGTGGGCAGGCAATCCGCAAGCGACAAAAAATCTTCATCCAAGATTGAACAACGGCGCGAGCGATAAATTGGCAATGGCGAAACTTAGCGTGGCAAATGCCGCTGGTTCGTTCTAGGATTGAGGGAGGACGAATTCGCGCTATCCTCTGACCGGCATGCCGCCCATTTACCACCACCCGAATGTCCTGCGCAGATGCTGCCTGCAGGTTGCGCTGGCATTGGTGCTGGTGAGTTGGCCCGCCATGGCGATTGAAACCGTCCAATGCCGCCTCGCGGACGGTTTTGATCATGCGGTGGGCAAGCCTGATGCGAAGGGCTACCACAAGGCTCGCGGTTTCTGGCCCAACGGCCATCTTGGCGAGGATTGGAATGGCAATTCCGGGGGAGACACGGATTTGGGTGATCCCATTTATGCCATCGGCAACGGCGTCGTGGTTCTCTCCGAGGACGTGAAGGTCGGATGGGGAAACTGCGTCATCATTCGCCACGCCTACCGCGATACGACCGGCAAAATCGAAATGGTGGATTCACTTTACGGTCACTTGCTGGAGCGACTGGTCAAGGTCGGGCAGATGGTCGGGCGTGGTGATCTGATCGGCAAGATGGGCAGCAACAACGGGATGTATCCCGCGCACTTGCATCTGGAGGTGCGGAAGAATCTGGCCATTGGCATGAATCGCACGAAGTTCGCGCGGGATTATTCGAACTACTACAGCCCCACGGCTTTCATCGAGGCTCACCGGCGCTTGCCGGCGGACTTTAAAAAATATGAAATACCGGTGAATACTTTCGCACCGCACGGTCAGGAGTTGAATGAGCAGCAACGCAATATTGCCGGGAATCGCGCGCCCTCGTCCGCCAAGGATGCAGGTCTTCCAACCTTGTCCGATTCTTCCAAAGGCGGGATGGTGAAGAATTCCGGGCATGGCATGAGCATTCCCATCACCTCTCGCGGCACATCCGCGTCTCGTGAGAAAGATGCCGGGAGCAAAAAAGAAGATGGTGGAACCAAGCCTCCGCCAAAATCCAACGGATCGTCCCCGGCGCCAGAAGACGCGAAAGAAGATTTCTGGACGAGAATGAAAGCCAAGCTGAACAATGGCCAGTCGGTTGAAACAAACGGCGCCGGACCTTGAAAGTGTAGGCAGCGGTGAGCTTTTCCCCGCCTAATTTGATTTTCAAGCCGCCATCGCCGTGTTGGGCGTGGGCGTGGGGGTCTCTGGCGGAGAAGGCGGCAGATCAAAGCGCGGCATGCCAAACCACCGGGTCATCGATCCTGCCACCACGTAGAGAAATCCAAACTGGAACATGACCAGGAAGGGAAGAGATGCCCAGTTTCCGCTGCTGATGGCAAGCCAGACCAGCCAGGTGAAGTAAGCTGCCAGCAGGGCCTCGACCCAAAAGGTGATGGAGCGCGCGGCCTTGTAACGGTTGCGCTGGCGGGGCGCGCCGGGTTGCTGGCCGAGCTTGGGTGTGCGCACGAAGTCGGAGTGCTGGTTAAAAAGGGCTTCCAGCACCGCCTTGCCGTTGTTGATGGACATGCCTACGCCGAGCGCCATGAGCAGGGGAAGTCGCGGAATGGCCTTGAGCCAGCCCCACGGCTGTTGGGCTCCTTGCGCGCTGATGTAGAAGATGATGACCGACAGGCTGGCAAAAAAGAAAACAGGGATGTCGATGAAAACCATTTTCTGCCATGAATTTTGAAACATGAAACTGGCGGGATACATCAGCACCAGCACACCGAACATGAGCAGGTAGGCAAAATTTGCCGCGAGATGCGCGGTGGATTCGAGTTTGATGCGCAGGGGCTGGTTGCTGCGCCAGACTTGTCCGAGAATTTTTTTGCACACTTGGATGCTGCCCTTGGTCCAGCGATGCTGCTGGCTCTTGAATCCATCCATGTCAGCGGGAAGCTCAGCGGGCACAGTGATGTCGTTAAGATAAACGAAGCGCCAGCCGTTCATTTGTGCGCGATAGCTCAGATCCATGTCTTCGGTGAGCGTGTCGTGCTGCCAGCCTCCCGCGTCGATGATGGCCTGTTTGCGCCAGATGCCGGCGGTTCCGTTGAAATTGAAGAACAAGCCACTGCGGCTGCGCGCTGTTTGCTCAAGAACCAGATGTCCGTCCAGCATCATGGCCTGCAAGCGGGTGAGCAGCGATTCATTCCGGTTCAAATGCCCCCAGCGCGCCTGCACCATGCCCACCTTTTCTTCGGTGAAGTGATGCACCATGTTTTGCAAAAGATCGTGCGGCGGAAGGAAATCAGCATCGAAGATGAGCAGAAAATCGCCTTTGGCGGTTGGTGTTGCCTCTTCGAGCGCCCCGGCTTTGAAGCCGTGACGGTTCACGCGGTGGCGGTATTCGACATCAAAACCCTGGCTGCTCAAGGCCGTCGCATGTTCCCGGCACAAGTCCTGGGTCTCGTCCGTGGAGTCGTCGAGTATTTGAATTTGCAGCCGGTCCTTCGGGTAATCGAGCTGGCTTACAGCGTCGAGAAGACGGCCAACGACCAGCGCCTCGTTGAAGATGGGGAGCTGCACCGTAACGATAGGCAGCGTATCGAACCGCTTCAGCGGCTTGGCATCCGCGCCCCGGTTTTTCCAATAGAGCCAGAGTATCCTCAAGCGATGGGCGCCGAACACGCTGAGTCCGAGGAAGACAGCAACATAGCAGGCGAGCCAGAGCGAAATTTGCCAGTCAGTCATAGGTTGCTTGTCACAAATAAGGGGGAGGAAAAAAGAGTGCATAGCTTGTTTCGCTAGGCGTGAGCGTCAAGTGCCAATTGCGCAGCATAGATTAATCATTCATGAGCCGGGCACAGTCACGAATCGCTGGCGTTCCGCGAAATTCACCCTAACATCCACCCATGATGATTCTGCGCTTACGCGCCACCCGCATGACAACGGGACCTGCTTTATGTTTGATCACCTGGATGGCTGGCGCTGGGTTGGCGCTGACCGCTGGCAAGCAGGATCAGCGCGCGCCTGCCACCGAAACTGCAAAGCCGGCCCCTTCCAAAGTGCCGGAGGATCTCCTCGGCAACGAGCATGTGCGCGAAGAGTTTGGCGTCAATGATTTCACCACGCCTTCCATTCAGAAAATCTTCGACCAGCTCGACGCCTTGGGCACGCTCTCTTATGACAATCTCAAGCGCCCGATGGCCGACAAACCGCCTGGGGATCGCGTGCTGCTGTCGCTCGCTCTGGGCACGCTCATCGCCGACGGCTTTCTCGTGGTTCACTGTGAAAAGGTCGAGGAGATGGAAAAAATTGGCCGCAACCTGCTCAAGTATGCCAAGGCCCTCGGCGCGGGGATGAGAATTAACAAGCACAGCCAGAGTCTGCTGGAAAACAGTGTGAAAGGGGACTGGAAAAAACTCCGTGCCGAACTCGCCTCTACCCAGGCTGATGTGGAGGCTGAGATGGTTTTGCTGCGTGATTCTGATGTGGCACACCTGATCAGCCTTGGCGGCTGGCTTCGCGCCTTCGAAATTAGTGCCGATGCCGTGGCTCAAAATTACACACCGGAAAAAAGCCGCCAGCTCAGCCGCACCGACATCGTGGAGTATTATATTGCCAGCCTGGAGGATCTTCATCCCGAGATCAAAAAGCGTCCGGCCATTCAGGATCTTATCGAAGGACTTCAGGCCATGCGTCCATTGCTGGATGTGCCCGCAGGCAAGGCTTTCACCGAAGTGGAAGTCAAAGACCTCCGCGACAAAGCCCGCTTGTTGGGACAGATCGTTCGCCAGAGCATTCCGGGAAAGTGAAGCAGTCGAAATCTGGCAAGATGTCGGTTTTCTTACAAAGCCAGACCTTTTCAAAGTCAGGATGTTTAACCACTCCTAAACAATAAAAATCATTGTTTATAATGATAATTATCACGTCTTGATGTATGATAAGTTAGTTGTAAAACCAAGATATCCGTTTCTTTACAACTTTTGCATTTCTCTCCATGAAATTTCTCATTAAAATCGCCATTGTGATCCTGACCGCCAGAGTGCTTGCCAGCACGCCGCGCGGCACCAGCCATCATCTGGACACGATTGGCGATCTTAAATTGCGCGATGTTGCGGCGGAGATCAGCACTTCCGTCAGCAGCATCGGCAGCACCGTCAGCGCTTGGTGGTCGCATTCCGCGACACCCAGAGTAGTCGCGCATCGCGGCACAAGTGCGCGTCATCAGGGAGATTGATCTTCTTCGTTTTGCCGCCCGCGATCAGCATCATCGCCGCCTCCACGTCGCGGGCAGAAATGTTTCCGACTCCGTTGTCTTGCCCCAGCCAGTGGAACAAGATGCGCGACAAAATCGCTGGGTGCAGTTTTTTTAGAGATATCGTCAATCGCAGCGAATCATCAGCCTGGATCAGCGCGCAGCGCCGGACAAAATCGCCCGCCATCTGTTGGAGGCATTCATCATCGCGTCGCGCCATCTCGGAAAATCGCAGCAGCAGCAGGCTGACATCGCGCTGAAACACCTCCTTCATCAGCGGCAGAAGTTCATGACGCACCCGGTTGCGCGTGTGGGTGGGCGAGGTGTTGCTCGCGTCTTCGCGGAACTTCAGTTTGTTGGCGGCGATGTATTGGTCAATCTCGCCGCGCGTCACGCCCAGCAGCGGGCGCACAGTCACCACGCCCTTGATCGTCTCCGCCTCTGGCATCATTCCCGCAGCTCCCGCCAGTGATGAACCGCGGCAGAGGCGATGCAGCACCGTCTCCGCCTGATCATCGGCGTGGTGGGCGGTGAACAAAACCCGGCGGCGATGTTTCTGCGCCATCGCCAGAAAGAACGCGCGACGTTCCTCGCGCCCCGCAGTTTCCAGTGACAATTTCTTTGCCCGGGATTTTTTTTTGATGTCCACTCGCCTCACTTCGCAGCGCAGTCCAAACCGCTCCGCCAGTTTTCGGACAAACGCCGCATCGCCATCTGATGCGCGCCCGCGCAGACCGTGATGGAGGTGCAGCACAATCAGATTTTTCCATCCGCAATCGACCAGATAATGCAACAGCGCGACAGAATCACGCCCGCCGGAAACGGCGACTAAAGCTGACCTGCTTTTTGAGAATCTGGCCAGCGCTTCCGTCGTCTTGCGTTCCAGGGTTCCGTGCTTCTGCCTGTCCTTATCCAATTTTTCCCGCGCCGAAATGTGCCCTGAGCGCTTCCGGGATTTCGATGATGCCGTCTTCGCGTTGATAGGTTTCGAGGAGCGCGACGTGGAGCCGCGCAAGCGCGGTGCCCGAGCCGTTGAGCGTGTGGCAGAAGCGGTTTTTTCCATTTTCATCTTTGTAGCGCAAGTTCATGCGCCGTGACTGATAGTCGCCGAAGTTCGAGCAAGAAGAAACCTCCAGATAGCTGTTTTGTCCCGGCGCCCAGACTTCGATGTCGTAAGTCTTGGCCGATCCGAAACCGATGTCCCCCGTGCAAAGTTCGATCACGCGATAGTGCAGGCCGAGAAGTTGCAGCACTTTTTCCGCGTCGGCGGTGAGCGATTCCAGTTCCGCCATCGAAGTCTCCGGTGTGGTGATTTTCACCAGCTCCACCTTGTTAAACTGGTGTGTGCGGATCAAGCCGCGCGTGCCCAGCCCCGCCGATCCCGCCTCACGACGGAAGCACGGTGTGTAGGCTGCGTATCGAATCGGAAGCTGTTCGATCTTCACAATTTCTTCACGATGCAGATTCGTCACCGGCACTTCCGCTGTCGGCACTAAATATAGGTCGTCGCGTTCACAACGATATTGTTGATCCTCGAACTTGGGCAGTTGTGCCGTTCCAATCAGTGCCTCAGTCTTCACCAAGAGAGGGGGAAGCACTTCCGTGTAACCATGCTGCGTGGTGTGCAAATCGAGCAGAAAGTTGATTAACGCCCGCTCCATTTTCGCGCCCGCTCCGCGATAAACCACGAACGCGCTGCCGGTGACTCTCGCGCCCGCTTCAAAATCAAACAGCCCATGCTGCGCGCCGAGCACGATATGATCCTTGGGTGCGAATGCAAATTGCGGCTTCTCGCCCCAGATGCGGATTTCTGGATTCTCCACCGCACTGGCTCCCAATGGACAGGCCTCATGCGGCAGGTTGGGTATGCCCAGCATCAGATCACGCTGCTTGGCATCCATCACATCCGCATCGCGCCCGATCTGCTCGATGCGGTCGCCGATGCCGCGCACTTCGGCCTCGATGGCACTGGTGTCGTGGCCATGCTTTTTTGCGATGCCGATTTCTTTGCTGATGCGATTGCGGTCGCCTTGCAGCTTTTGCCGTTCCGTCTCCGCCGCGCGACGATGTTCATCCAGCGCAAGAACTTCATCCACCATTGCCGCCAGCACATCGCCGCCGCGTGTCGTGAGGCGTTCCTTCACATGAGCGGGATTTTCACGGATGAGGCGGATGTCGAGCATAGGCCGCGCATGGTAACGAGGGATTCCGCTTTGTCGAATGTCTCATCGATCAAGTGGTTTGCCATCGCAGGTTTGATGCAATGACCCGCTGATCAATCCAGAGTCTGCTTCGGCGGCGCGATCTGCACCGCAGGCGGAAGTCCGGGCGGCGGGGGCGGTCCCGGTTTGGGCGGGATGAAATCCACTTCGTATTGCGCGAGCGTTTTTTGATAAAATGGATATGGATAAATCTCCCAGCCTGCAGGGACACCGGTCTGGTCGGCCAGCTCGCGTGCGACCAGATAGGCCGGCAATGAGTCCTTGTAGATGTGAAACCACACGACCGTGTTCGGTTCTGATTTGAATTTGCGCATGAGTCGTTGAAACGTCGAGGCGGGATTCCTCATCTGCTCGGCGGTTTCGCCGCCATCCGGCGTGGGCGTAAACCTCATCGGAAGTCGCGGCGAGTTTGGTGCCGGCAGCAGTTCGAGCTTGATCTCCCTGGTGCCAACACGACCGCGCGAGAAATGGGCGATGAGCTTGGACTGGTCGTAAATGACTCTTCTTTGCGGCACGAGCCGACTATTCTTGTCTCTGGTCATCGCTGGCCTTCCGTCCGCACCTTTGATAATCTGCTCACTTTTGTAGAGCCGTTTTTCATTATGTTCAATTTCCTGATCGACGAGTTTTTCAAATTCCATTTCGTTAATGAAAAGCGCTCGGTTGTTGATCACGAGGAAACGTTGCACTGCGGCCTTCTCGGGCATCGGCCTTGGATGGGGAATGCGCACCACCAACCCGGACGGAGGCTGGACGACGGGCGTGGTATCGAGTGATTTCTTCAACTGCTCCATTTCGGCGAGCATCTTTTCCACACCCTTTTTCTTCGCGTCGCGCTCCTTTCTCCGGGACTCGATCTGCTCACGCAGCTTGTCGACATCTGTGATGTTGACCTTTTGATTGTCCGATCCCACATCCATCGTCTTGAGCTGTTCAGCGAGCTTCGCGGCACTCGCTTTCAATTGTTCGGCTGCCTCATCGATTTTTTTCGGGTCTGTCGTGGGCTGGGTTTCCGTAAGTTTTTTCTTCAGTTGATCCAGGTCTTTTTGCTCCACATTGGGCAGGTCTGACAAAACTTTGTTCACCGCGCGGGCCAGGCCCAGGCCTACGAGCACGAGCACGATGACCAGCACGCCGACCACATTCGTCAGCGTGTCCATGAGCGCCACGAATGGCAGTTCTTCCCCCTGATGTTGTTTGCGTCCGGCCATGTTGGATATGTTACTTGGGCGGTGCGCCGATGATCTTTGCTTCCGGCGGCGGGGTTAGCGCGCCAGCATAGTCCTTAAACATCCGCAGGTCGATGTCTCCCCGCCCCGGTGCTGGCAGCTTTCCGATTTGCTCGACCTTGAAGCCATAAGTCTGCTGCGCCCAGCCTGCGCCGTTGTAGTAGGCTCCCATGCCGTCGTCGCGCAGGAGGAAAAAAATCTTGCTTTGAGGCACCGCGGCCACGGCCTTGAGGTAGGCGTTAAACGCCACATCGGTGCCGATAACATCAGGCGCGGCGCTGACGACCGTCTTCTTTTTATCATCCCAGAACATGGTGAGAATGCCACCAGACGCCTCGACGAAAAATACTTTCGTGCCCTGAGCCAGTCCAGAACCCGCCGGGCTGATCACGACAGGGGATTCCTTGCTGACCGGGGTCTTCCTTTTCGCGAGCTCCGCCTTCAGCGCGATGATTTCTTTTTTCAATGTAGCATCCTGCGCGTCGAGGCCGCCGAGTTCCACAATCAGGTTGTCGAGTTCTTTGAGGAGAGACTGATTCACCGTTTTCAGATCCTTTGCCGTGCCGAGCAGCTTCCGCAGTTTTGCCAGCCGTTCCTCCTTCTCCGCGAGGTCTTTTCTTAGATTCTCCAGTTCCTCGATTTTCTTTTTCAAGTCCTGGGAAAGACTGTCACTTTCCTTTTCCTGCTTCTGCAACGTCTGGAATTCTTCCGCGATCTTCAACTGATCGCGCGTGCGCCCGTTGGCCTTCTTCGTCTGGGCCACGGCCAGCACGACGATGATGAGCACGAGCACGCCGATGAGCGAGCAGAGAATATCGAGGAACGGGATCAGCATGATCTCGTCGCCTCCTCGATGTCTTCGCCTGATCATGATTTCACCGGCTTGCGCCAAGTTCCGATCGTGTTAGTCGCGGCTGAACCAGCCTTTTTTCTTCACTTGTTGGATGATGACCTGCTTTTCCCCCAGATCGCTCAAAAGCTTGTTTAATCCGCGCACGCCGGTCTCCAGCGCTCCGAGATACTGAGTGGTGGTCTTCATCGCGTCATGCAATCCGTGCTCCACCTCCGAGCGCATCTTGGTCATGTTGGTGACGAATTCTTCTGTTACCATGGCCTGATGCGTCTCGATTCGATGGTCGAGATTTTCCGCATATTCATTCATCCTCGCGGAGAGCGCGTTAAGGTCCTGTAAAAATTCCTGCTGGGCGCCGGAGAGTGCCTTGACCACGGAATCGGCCACGGCCCCAAGGTTTCCGCCGCCCGCACCCGCGCCGTCATTCAGGCGGGGCAGGAGCACTTCGTTGCAGAAAGCATCGATGTCATTGAGCATCTCATCTTCGTGTTTCGCGAGCGAGTTGAGCGGAAAGTTCAATGTGACCGCCAGAATAAGTCCGAGCAATGTGGCATCGAACGCGGTTCCCAGGCCGCTGGTGACGCCCTTGAGCGATCCGACTACTTCCTCGATCTTGTCCGAGTTTTCAAAATTCATCCCGCCAATTGCATGCGAGAGACCGACGACGGTGCCGATGAAGCCCAATAGCGGGATCGCCCACAAAAAGGCGCGAAGCATGATGTAACTGCCGCTGATGCGCGACCCGTCGAT
>JAYVZW010000244.1:0-5533 GCA_043783015.1 Verrucomicrobiota bacterium | reverse complement strand
CGATGTCAGCCTGATAGCCGATCATTTCATGGCCGTCGGGATGACGCTCGCTGCGGAACTGCACGCCGCTATTGACGAAGCCGGTTTTTGCGTCGCCTTCGAGTTTGAATTTCAAATGCAATTCAAAATCGCCGTAGCTGTCCTTTGTGCTGAGGAATTCGTTGCGCGGCTGCTTCTTGTCTGCGGAACCAGCAGTGATGACACCATCACTGACATGCCATAGCGTCATGTCGCCCTCCCAGCCATTCAGCGTCTGGCCATCGAAGATGATGGCCGGGCTGCCGGCAAAGGCGGTGGCACCAGCTAGCAAGACAAGGCAAAGATTTTTCATATGACAGGATTAACAGAATTTCCCAAAATTCACAAGAGTGAGCATTCCCCGCCTCTTTGTTAATCCTTTCGAAATCTTGTAAATCCTGTCCAGAATCGGCGGTCGCTTATTTCTGCTTGGCCTCAATCCTTTGCAGTGTCTCAAGCATCTTGAAGGCCAGCATGATGATCTCCACATAGACCCGGCCCAGCACGGCACCAAGAACCAGGATGATCGGCGCACCAATCAGGCCGATGATGAAACCGACGGCACCCTTGGCAATGGTCGAGCTGACAAGAAATGCCAAGGCTGAGAACGACACACCAATGAGGATGAGGAAGTAAACCAGCTTGATGATCTTCGGGGTAACGAAGCTTTCGAAACTGAAGTCAGTGAGCGATGCGAAGAACCCCTTCGCTTCGTTGTTAACTTCATTGGCGATCTGAGCGGATGTGTTTGATGAGTCCATATTTATTTATTTGGTTGGTGATTGTTATGTTTTATCTAGTGGCGACATAAACACAAGCACGAACAATGCCTTGAGCATCTGCCGTTTCTGGTTTTGAATGCCGAACCCAATGACCTCAGCGCAAATCCGCCAGAGTTTCCTCGACTTTTTCAAATCGAAGGATCACACCATCGTCCCCAGTGACAACGTCGGCTACACCAGCCGCGACGGCGCGCGCATCTTCACGAATGCGGGCATGAACCAGTTCGTGCCCGTCTTCCTCGGCGAGCGCAGTGCGGATGTGGATACGTGGCCCGGTGTTTTGCACAAAGGATTGCCGACGCGCGCGGCGGACACGCAGAAGTGCATCCGCGCGGGCGGCAAGCACAATGACCTCGAAGACGTGGGCCTCGACACCTACCACCACACGCTCTTCGAGATGCTGGGCAACTGGTCCTTCGGCGACTACTTCAAGAAAGAAGCCATCTCATGGGCTTGGGAGCTGATCATCGAGAAATGGAAATTCCCGCCGACACGAGTCTTCGCCACCATTTATCAACCGGGGCCAAATGACCCCGCTGATCGCGACCAGGAAGCCTGGGACATCTGGGCCGAGAAGTTCCGCAGCATCGGCCTCGACCCCGGCATCCACATCGTCAACGGCAACAAGAAGGACAACTTCTGGATGATGGGCGACACTGGCCCCTGCGGCCCCTGCACCGAGATCCACATCGACCTCACGCCCGGCACCCCGAACCTCGACGAAGACCGCCAGCGCGCCGGAGCCAGGCTCGTCAACGGCAGCGACGCGAGTTGCATCGAGATCTGGAACAACGTCTTCATCCAATACAACGCCAACCCCGACGGCACCTTCGTCCCGCTGCCTGCGAAACACGTGGACACCGGCATGGGCTTCGAGCGCGTGTGCAGCATCATCCAGGGCACGAAGAACTTCACCGACTTCGAGAACGCCAAGATCAGCAACTACGACACCGACGTCTTCAAACCCATCTTCGACGAGCTGACAAAGATGTGTGGCAAGACCTACCAGAGCACGCTGCCCAAGGCCAACGCCCAAGGCCACGTCGTGCCCGTGACCGAGCAGGAGAAGATCGACGTCGCCTTTCGCGTCATCGCCGACCATCTGCGCACCCTTAGCTTTGCCATCGCCGACGGCATCCAGCCCGGCAATTCTGACCGCAACTACACCCTCCGCCGCATCCTCCGCCGCGCCGTGAAGTATGGCCGCACGCTCGAGTTCAAAGAGCCGTTCTTCTACAAGCTCGTCGATGTCCTCGCCCAGCACATGGGAGACGTGTTCCCCGAATTGCGCACTCGCAAAGACGCCATCAAGAGTGTTCTCAAAGTCGAAGAAGAATCCTTCAATCGCACGCTGGATAAAGGCATCGCGCTCTTTGAAGACGAAGCCGCGCGGCTGACAGGGGAGCACACGCGCCCCCGCGTGTTTGGAGCGGGCGCCCCGCCCGTGACCGAGCGTCCCACGACTACATCCACGCTCGAGACCAAGACCACGCAGTTCACCGCGACCTACCACCGTCGAAATCTCCCGCACTTTGAGCGCCCGTGGGCGAAGTATTTCATCACCTTCAGCACGGTCGCGCGCAGAGAACTCATCCCGACTGAGCGCGATATCGTTCTCGAAACGATCCTCCACGATCACACCAAGACCTGCACGCTATTCGCTGCCGTGGTGATGCCCGATCACATCCACATGCTCATTGAGCCGACGGTGAAGGAACGTGATGCGAAAGGTGACGCCGTGTTCCATTCGTTGTCGGAGATCATGCAAACGGTGAAGTCCGTCAGCGCCCATAAGATCAACAAGGCGCGTGGCGTGAAGGGTGAAACGGTGTGGGATAAGGAGTATCACGATCGCATGATCCGTGGCGACTCGGACTTGGAAGAGAAGTTCTTTTACATCGTGGAGAACCCTTGTCGCGATGGATTGGAGAGCGCAGACGGAAGCACGAAATATTCATGGGTTTGGACTCCAGCGAAGTTGTCGGGCGTAGATGAGTCAGGAGACACTCCGTCGCGGGCGGGGCGCCCGCTCCAAACACGCGAGGGCGCGTATGCTCCCCAAGACTCGTCTGTTACGGAAACGACGGCTGGCGTGATTTCCGGTGCGTTTGCGTTTCGCTTGTATGATGAACAAGGTTTCCCGCTCGACCTCACCGAGTTGATGGCCCGAGAGCGCGGTATGACCGTGGACACTGCAGGCTTCGAGACGCTCATGGCAGAGCAGAAGTATCGCGCTCGCGAAGCTGGCAAGAAGAACAAGCAAGTCGTCTCCGTCAGCGAGATCGAAACCAAGGCACCGACCAAGTTCATCGGTTACGACACGCTCGAAGCGGACGTGCGCGTTTTGGAAGTCGTCTCGATGAAGGACAAGAATGCCGTTGTGCTCGATGTCTCCACTTGCTACGCCGAGATGGGCGGGCAGGTCGGCGATGCGGGCCAGTTGATCCTCGGCGCGAACACCTTCCCCATCAGTGCCACCACCAAGGTCGGTAACACCTGGCTGCACTTCCTCGAAGGCGAAGAAACACCCACAGTCGATGCCACCGTGCGCCTGGTCGTCGATGCCCCGCGCCGTCACGCCATCGAGCGCCACCACACCGTCACGCACATCTTGCATTGGGCGTTGCATGAAGTCGTGAGCAAGGACGCCACGCAGAAAGGCTCCAGCGTCACGCCCGACAAGCTCACCTTCGACTTCAACAGTGCCGCGCTCACCCCGCAGCAGCTCAGCGACATCGAGCGGCTCGTGAACGAGCGCATCGTCGCCAACGATCCCGTGTCCTGGAGCGAAGTGCCCTACGTCGAGGCCAAGGCCAACAGCGGCATCATGGCCCTGTTCGGCGAGAAATATGGCGACCTCGTGCGTGTCGTGCAGATCGGCGGACAGCGGCATAAGCTCGACGGATGGAGCATGGAACTCTGCGGCGGCACGCATACCCGCAGCATTGGCGAGATCGGCCTCTTCCGCCTCGTCGGCGAAAGCGCCGTCGCCGCTGGCGTCCGCCGCATCGAAGCCATCGCCGGCATCGAAGCCTACAATGCCACGCGCAGTGACGCCGTCTTGATCAAGATGCTCGCCGGCAAGGTCAGCGCCCAAGGTGCGCACGACCTTGAGAAGAAACTTGATCAATTGCTCACACAGCAAAAGGAATTGGAGAGGACGCTCAAAGCCGCGCAACAACGCGAAGCTAGTAGTCGCGCCAAGGAACTTCTCGCGACCGCGAGCAAAAACGCCATCATCGCCAATCTTGGTGCCGTCGATGGCGACTACGTCATGGCTGTGAACGACGCGCTCAAGGGCCTGTTCAAAGGCATCATCGTCCTCGGCAGCGCATCAAATGACTCCGTAGTTCTCATCGCAACGGTGGATAAGGACTTCCAATCCAAGGCCCAAGCTGGCAAGATCATCCAGACCATCGCCCCCATCGTCGGCGGTAAAGGCGGCGGAAAGCCCGACTTCGCCCGTGGCGGCGGAAAGGATACTGCGAAGCTGGATGAGGCTCTGGCTGAAGCGCGGAAGATCGTTGGCTAGTCGAATCTCCACGATGCGATGAATCCGTCTTTCCTTCTGCGCTATCGGCTGGTGCTCGGGCTATTTATTGTTGGATTGATCCTGAGCGGAGTGACGGCGTTTCCATTGCTGCATGAATTGCAGCTTCTCTCAAACTGGCTTGGCATCGCACCCGATGCGAAACCGGAAACGCTCACCGGGATTGCGCATTGGGTCGGGTCCGTCCGTGACGGACTCACAGTAACTTACGCACGCTTCCCATGGATGGCTTACGGAACCGACTGGCTTGCGTTCGGGCATCTAATGATTGCTTTGTTCTTCATCGGCCCGTGGCGTGATCCGATTGGCAACGCATGGGTCCTGCGTATCGGACTTGTGGCCTGCACCCTCATCATTCCGCTGGCGATGATCTGTGGTTCGATCCGTGGCATTCCATTTTACTGGCGTTTGATTGACTGCAGCTTTGGTGTCTTCGGCTCAATTCCGCTATTGATCTGCCTGAACCTTACAAAACAAATGCGGTGTGAGTGATTCGTGATTGCCTGTCATGGACTGCCGCCCTTCACGCACCAAAGACCCAGGCAGATGGATCGCGACCTGCCCGCCGTTCTCGAAACCTATAGTCGAGGAACTGCGCGAACTGATCTTCCGCTGGGAACCCGACTTGAAGGAGGCCGTCAAGACCAACATGCTCACGTTTTCGGGGCGCAAGAACGTCGTCGCGCTCGGTGCTTACGTTAAGGAGGCGGAAATATTGTTTTTCCGAGGTGTGGAGATGCACGATACGAAGAAGCTTTTCAACAGCGGACTGGAAAACGTCTCCATCCGCGACATCAAGTTGAAGTCGCTTGATGAACTTGACCGCACTGCGTTCCGCGCGCTGTTGCACGAGGCGGTGAAGCTAGATGCGCAGCCTGCTTTGCCGAAGCCGCCGATGGCCAAGCGGGAGCCGCTTCCGATGCCATCGCATTTTACCGCAGCGCTCAAGAAAAACCGCGTAGCGTCGGCGTTCTTCGATTCGCTCAAGCCAACTTACCAGCGCGAATACATCGCGTGGAATACGTTTGTGAAAACACCGGAAGCAATTGAACGCCGACTGGTGGAAACGATCTCAGCACTTGCCGCAGGCCGGAAGTGGGCGCAGAGAAAGCTGGCGTGAAGGTCGGCGGCATTTTCTTCATCTCGTGAGTTCACCTTCGACAGAACCATCCACGCCACTTTA
>JAYVZW010000243.1:0-5534 GCA_043783015.1 Verrucomicrobiota bacterium | reverse complement strand
ATTGAATGGTGGAGTTGTGTCCCTCGCTGACGGCATTGCTGATGTAATGAGATATGTAGTTGAGCAGTTTTGCGCCGTGGGACTTGAGCACGCGCGCCATCGCCTTGATGGGCTGCAAGCGGCTGCGGATGGCCGAGGGCATACCAGTCTTAGGCCCAAACAACCGATGCTGCCAAAAGCCATCGAAACTCTCTTTGTAGAAACACGCCCGGCTGGTCTTCAGACTAATATGATGCAGCAGACGGAAGACGGCGGACTCGCTCCGTTGTAAATCAGGATGTCTTTGCAGCCGCTCATATTTGGTGCCCTTGAGCAGGTCCTCGCCCAGCAACGCGCGATGTTCTGCCTTGTCCACTGCTTCGTCGAGATGCTGGGCCATGTGAAAGCGATCATGCACCACATCAGCCTGAGGCAGAGCCTGCTTCAGGCTCTTGAGATAGGCTGGCCACATGTCCGTGGCCACGGCACGGACTTCCTGGCGCTTGCTGCGAGGTAAAACTCCCAAGAGTCCCTCAGCATCCTCTTGCTTGCGTCCGGCAACACTTCCCAGACCCGGCCACCCTCAAGATTGTTGAGCATCGTCGCGTGACGATGGCCGCCCCCGATGCTCTTCTTATCCATACCCAGATACTTTATGGGCTCGGCTGCTCGGCGCTCCACACCCCCTCCTGACCGCACGCTTCATGACTCCATCAGCCTAGTCCACTCCCAGCCCGTTGATCCCTGCGGCCTCTTTCTCCGTGTGGCAACTCTCAACAACCTGAATGACATAGCACTCCATGAGTGTGCTCACCTGGCTGTAGCGCTCCATTCTCACGGCTTTGACTTTCCAGGGCTAGCCTAATCCTAAAACCTGCTGGCAAAATTCACGTGCCGGCCGGAGCATGCTGTGGACGGACGCTCACCACTCACCAAAGCAATTTGCGAGCGGGCAAGCGGGTGGTGTTGCGCTCCTGCTGCACGATCTGGCCATCGGACAGATGGAGCACACGGTCAGCCATCTTGGCCATCGCAGCATTATGTGTGATGATGACGGCAAGGGTGCCCAAGTCGCGATTGATTTGTTCGATTGCCTCCAAAACTGTGATGCCGGTCGTGATGTCTAGCGCGCCTGTCGGTTCGTCACAAAGCAGAACTTGTGGGCGCTTGGCAATGGCGCGCGCGATGGCCACACGCTGCTGCTCGCCGCCGGAAAGTTGCGAGGGAAAATGATCCATGCGCGGGGTGAGACCGACAATGTCCAGCGCCTCCTCCGGCGACATAGGATCGCGGGAGATATCGGTGATGAGCGCCACGTTTTCGCGCGCAGTCAGACTCGGAATCAGGTTGTAAAACTGGAAGACGAAACCAACGCAGTTGCGACGAAAGAGTGTTAGTTTTTTTTCATCGGCTCCACTGAGCGGCCAGCCTTTGTATTGCAAGGTGCCTGCCGTGGGCACGTCCAGACCGCCCAAAATGTTGAGCAACGTGGACTTGCCGCTGCCCGAAGGACCAAGCAGCACCACCATTTCGCCCGAATAAAAATCAATATCCACGCTCTGCAAAGCCACCACCTCCACTTCGCCGGTGTGATAGACTTTTCGAAGACCACGTGCCCCAAAAATGGGCGATTGGCTGGTGGCGGATGTCGTTTGTTCCGATGTCATGTAGCGCGTGAATGTAGCAGCCGGGCCGAGAGATTACATTTAACCGGATAAAGTCAGACAAAATGCGCACTAGTCCTACAAAAACACCAAGGTATTTTGAACATCAATCTGATTTTACCATCTAAAATGGATAGATAACACGAATTATGTTGTTTTTATAGTATTTATGGTAATATTATGACATGTCCATTTCACAGTCCGAGGCGCGTTCGCTTCAACTTTGCAGTCCGTCACTTCAATCTCAAGATTGGATATGTCAGCAATTGGCCAGTGTAGAAATCTCTCTCATGGAAGCTCGCAGCAAAGTTGTAAGGGTTCTGGATCGTGAGATATCAGAAGTCCTCTCATTAAAAAAAATGATTGCAGCTCACGCAGGGTCTTTTGGCACCTCGTCAATCAAACAAGCCGAGTCCTCTGCTTCTACTCAAGCGCAGCAGAATTTCACCTATCCAGTGCCACTGCCTGACAATGTAGTCGCGATCAGTCGCGAGCTTTTCAACGCTACCGAACCCAAGCCTGTAGAAATGGCTCTCGACCCAGAATTGGAGCGGGCCACCATTGAAGAATTAAACTCTGCTCTGGCTGCTGCCTTTAGCCACATTTCCGGGCGCTGAGCCGGGCGCGTTTCCGCACCACAACGCAACGCGGTGGCGATCCATCAAGGTTGAGAAAGGCGATCTTCTGCGCCTCGAATGAATCCGACGGCAACTGAGCGGCCCATTTTTCCACGGCCGCAGCTTCCGTGTCGCCACCAGCGTGGCCCGGGTAGCACACCGCCGTGATCAATCCGTATTCCGCGAGCCATTCAGATGCAATTCGCAAGGCGGTCAACGTGGTCTCCGTCGCGGTGAATTTTGTTTTGTCGCCACTCGGCAGATAACCCAGATTAAACATGAAGGCGCGGATGTGACCGCGAAGCACGGCTGGCAAGTTGCGCTCTAAGGTTTCATGCCCCGCGTGTATCAAGGTAACGCATTCTGGATCGCAGGTGAAAGATTCATGACCGGCGATGTTTTTTCGCGTCTGCTCCAAGGCCTCGCTCTGCACATCAAAAACAAAAATACGACCACCGGGTAGGACGTGACGCATGAGAAACAGCGTGTCGTTTCCATTGCCCGCCGTGGCATCGACCACGACATCTCCCACCTTCAATCGTGGCGCAAGCAACGCATGAGACCAGCGCACACCCGTGGGCAGCGTTTCCTCAAAGCGCGTGCCGTGCGACAGCGTGGATATTTCTCCCGGATCAATCATTGGCCTGCACATCCACGTCGGTTTCGGGCGGCTTGTCATCCAGAAGTTGTTCCGCCAGCATTCTCGCAAAGAACGGCGCGCGCAGCACGCCCTTGGAGCCAAGTCCGTTGAAAATGCCCACGCGCGGGTGCGCCGGATGCCGTCCCAGCAGGAGCTGGCGGCGCTGGATGATCGGGCGAAGGCCAGCCTGCGCATCACTGAGTTCGAAAGGCACGCGAAGCAACTGCGAAAGCTTTCCGCGCAAGTCGGCGATGGAAGTTTCCATCGGGGTTGTTAAATCGAACTCATAAGTCGAGCCCGCGCGCCAGTAACCCGACGTGTGTGGTAACAGCCAGCAACCGCGATTGATGATGCGGTGTTCCGACAAATTGACCTTGAGCTGAGAGATCACACCGCGCGCGCAATCAAATTTCAGCCACGGAAAATAGCGCGAGCCGATCCGTTGCTCCGACCCGCGACAGAATACTACATGGCTGAAATCTTCGCCCTGCCAGCGAACGCCATGCTCCGACGCTTCGACCTCATCTTCGGCAATGACGCCCTGCCGCCAGGCACCCCTTTTCTCGAAGAAAACGCGGCTTGCTTCCAGATACGCGGCCGTGTCGAGCCAGCCAGCCTGACGCTGGACGAATCCGCCGAACTCCGAATGCACAATCGCTGGGTCCACCAGTGGCGCATTGGCATCGACCCACTGTTCGAGCCCAGGCTCGCCCGCGCGCCCGCGCCACCATTCCACTTCACGTGCTTCCTTGAATAAGCGGACGAGCGGCCGCTCATGATAAAACTCATTACCGAGAAGTTTTTCCACTCTTCGGTAAAGCGCGAGCGCCACCGGCAACAGTTCCTCCACACGCCAGCTCGGCTTCACGCGCTTGCCAGTGATCGGTGTCACCAAACCCGCAGCGATTTTAGAACAAGTGCCAGCCACATTAGGATCAATGATCGCAAATGGAACGCCGCGCTCATGCAACACCCATCCCAGTGCCGTGCCTGCGAGCCCACCGCCAGCGATGAGAATGGAAGGGACCGTCATTGGTATTCGTATCAGCCGATGGAAGGAAGCTCAATTGAATTCAGAGTCCATGTGATGATAGCAAGCCGGCGGTCAAAGCAGATGCCATGTTTCCAGAATAATTGACATGTCATCTTCACGCTGCACTTCATGGATCACACCGCCGCAGCCCCCGCGATAGGAATTTCCTGGCAGTAAGTGCTCGCGTTGTGGTCGGGAAAATAACATAAATCGTGGAAATGAAAAGCATCGAAATGAATCCCCCTCGAATCGGGCTGCGCGCCGGTTTTTTTATGCTTCTGATTTTTGCGACCGTGGCGCTGATCGCAGTCTGGTTTCTCGGATCGGGCAATCCGGTCACGCACGCCGGCTACGTTGGTTACCTCACGCAGGGAGCAGTTTTTGGAAAGGAAAAATTCGTTGGCACCCAGAACGGTCCGACCTCTCCGGGGCGCACGTGGATGATGAAAGTCACTAACGTCAGCATCACTCCCTACACCTACCACGAGGAATTCCAAGGCAGTGAAGCCGTGCTCTCGAAGGACAATTTAAAAATCGTGTTCCGGGTCCATGTAGTCTGGAAGATTCGCCCTGACAAGGTGAAGGATTTTATCGAGCACTACTCGACAATCTATGGGGCGGACAAGGCGGACGCGCTCGTCGAGGATGCCTACAAAAACTTCTTGCGCGAACCGCTCCGCACCTTCGCGCGCGATGAAGTGCAGCAGCTCGACGGCATGAAAATCAAGGATGACATCACGCCCATTGGAAGGCGCGTTTTCGACCGCGTTCTGGCCATCAGCAAAGAGACGCCGTTTGAGATCATGAGCGTCGTCGTCGGAAACATCCAGTATCCGGAGCAGGTCGCCAATGCGGTTTCGTTGAAGCTCGCGGCAACCCAGGATTTGGAGCGGAAAAAATTGAGATCGAGCAGGCGGAGATGGACAAGAAAAAACGGATCGTCGAGGCCGAGGGCATCGCTGGCGCAATGGAGGTGGTGAACCAAAAGCTCACGCCACTCTGCATCCAGCACGAAGCGTTGGAATCGCAAAAAAGCATGGTCAACTCACCGAATCACACGACGATTTACATTCCAGTCGGGCCGATGGGTGTGCCGCTGGTAGGGACTTTCGACTCGACCACCGGAACTACGCCACGAACGGGTGTCCCACCAGTGAAGCAATCACCCCAGTGAGTTCGGCGATGATCCGGCAGCAAGGGCTGGATTTAATGAAGGGGGCCTGTCAATGATTCTGGACAATGAGAGTGGAAATTGTTTCTGCTGGGAACTTGCAACGATAGAATAAGTCACATTTTACCTGCCCCTTAGCGTCCATAAGAATCGGAATCGTCACTATGAAGGATGGATTCGAGTCCGGCGACGTCTCGCAAATCCTGCTCTCGTCCTGCAGTGCGTTTGGCGGCGATAAGATCGGCCAGTGAGATGAAGGGCACCTGCAACCCATCTAAGTCGCGATCTTTCGGGCGGCGTAGGCTGGGTCGAACTCAAGGCCGGGGATTGAGGTTAGAAAATCCACACGGCATGGTGGTAGCCCGATCTGGAACATCGTGCGCTCAGTGGTGAAGTGATCCAATGTCATGCCCTCGACCCAGCCGCCAAA
>JAYVZW010000242.1:0-5562 GCA_043783015.1 Verrucomicrobiota bacterium | reverse complement strand
ATTTGGTTGAGCTGCGCGAGGTCGTCGAGCAAGGCGCGACGCTGGTCGCGCTCGATGCCCGGAGGATTTTGCAAATAGAGCACGGGGTTTCTGCCGGGGCGCAGTCCAACTCCTTGATGCGATGATGGGAGAAAACCGCTGCCCCACAGTCGCGAGAAGATGGGCTGGTCAGGATTTTTTCCGGTGCCTTGCGACACCATGGCAATGAACGCCGGCAGATTTTCATTCACCGTTCCGAGCCCGTAGCTCACCCACGCGCCCATGCTGGCGTAACCGGGTAGCTGATTGCCGGTGTTCATAAAAGTGATGCCGGGATCGTGATTGATGGCCTCCGTGTGCAGGCTTTTCACAATGCAGATGTCGTCGGCAATGGTCTGGATGTTCGGCAGCAAATCACTGATCCAAGTGCCGTGCTTGCCACAGCGTTTTCCCGGCATCAAGGGCGGCACGACGGGATACGCGCTCTGCCCGCTGGTCATGCCCGTGAGCCGTTGCGTGCCTTTGACGCTCGGCGGAATCTCCTTGCCTGCGTGCTGGTGTAGCATGGGCTTGTCATCAAACAAATCTACATGCGACAAACCACCGCTCTGAAATAAACAAAGCACGCGCTTGGCCTTGGGCGCGAAATGAGGGATGCCGGGCAATCCGATGGGTGGCGTCGTTCCTTGCGCGGCGCGGAGAATTTCGGGATGCAAGAGGCTGCCGAGGGCGATACTGCCGATACCGCGCGTGACATCACCGAGGAAGCTGCGGCGCGTCAGATTGGCGAGATGTTCTTGGAATGAGTTCATGATGCGGTGAGATGAATGTTCAGTTGCGTGTGACGCTTTCGCTGAGGTTGAGAATAAGCGTGGCCACCTGCATCCATGCGGCGTGCTCGGCGGGCTGAAGTTTTTGGTCGCGTGGAGATTCGCCAACACGTAGCGTTTCAAGGGCGGCAGTCGCGTGAGTCGCGTAACGCGTGCGCTCGCGGACGAGAGCGGATTGCAGCACTTTCAATTCAGCCGGTTTAGGCTGGCGTGAAGTGGATTCCTGAAACGCCCAGCGCAGCTTCGCAGTATCGTCGCCTGCATGATGCTGGATGCGTTCCGCAAAGGCGCGAGCCGCCTCGACAAACTGCGGATCGTTTAACGTGACCAGCGCTTGCAGCGGAGTCGTCGTATTGCCGCGTGCAATGGTGCAAACTTCGCGGGTCGGTGCATCAAAGGCGGCCATGTTGGGCGGAGCCACCGTGCGTTTCCAGTAAGTGTAGAGGCTGCGGCGATAAAGCTTCTCACCGTGATCCTGCACGAAAGTCTGCGCGGTTGCGGGGGTGCTGCCGTAGTGGCTGACTTCGCGCCAGAGATCACCGGGCGTATAGGGATTCACGCTGGGGCCGCCAACGCGCCCGACTAGCAGTCCGCTTGTCTTAAGCGCGGCATCGCGCAAAAGTTCGGCGGGCAAACGAAAGCGCGGGCCGCGTGCGAGCAAACGGTTCTGCGGGTCGCGATCCAGCATTTCGGGCGTCGCGCTGGATGATTGACTATAAGTCTCGCTAGTGACCATTAACTTGGTGAGATGCTTCACATCCCAGCCGCTCTCCATAAATTCAACGGCAAGCCAATCAAGCAAATCAGGATGGCTCGGCCACTCGCCTTGTGCGCCGAAGTCCGCAGGCGTGCCAACGATGCCGATGCCGAAAAGCATTTTCCAAAAGCGGTTCACCGCCACTCGTGCGGTGAGCGGATTGGATTTCATCGTGACCCACTTCGCGAGACCAAGCCGATCCGCGCTCGCGCCTTCCGGCATCGGCGGCAGGGCTGCGATAGTTCCGGCTGTGACTTTATCCGTAGGCTGGGCGTAATCTCCGCGATTGAGAATGAAAGTTTCACGCGGTTTTGCAGAAACGTTCATCACCATCGTTGGATAAGGCTGCGTAAGTGTTGCCAATCGCTCTTCGAGGTTGGCGAGATCAATCCGTGTGCGTTGCAATTCCTCCGCGTTTTCAGCGCAGCAAGTCCACAATTCAGCCTTTTGCTCAGCGCTGCGACGGGCCTCTGGAGTGGCGAGAGCACTGATGACGCCGGGTAACAAATCGGAGTCGTCGTCGTTCCCGGTGATGACAAATAATTCGAGATGCTGCGGCACCAGATTTTCGCCGTGACCGAAATTTAGCTGCAAGGTGAGGAAGGGCGTTTGGCGTGCATTCAGCGGCTCGGCAAAAGTGGCAGTGAGTCGCACCGGGCCATTGGTGGCAAGATCAGGTGACCAGCCGCTTTCGTTTCGCGGATCAAGGCAACCTGCGGGTGGATATTTCACATCCCACGAACTCGCCGTGGCGCGGGCGATGGATTGCAGCTTATGCAAATTAATCTGCTCGCTCGCAATTGTGTCCGCCGTGATGGCAACGGACGTGAGCATAAACGTGCCCTTGGACGTTTCCCCCTTTGCTCCTTTTTTGGCCTTCGCTCGTTGCCCGATGGTGCCACTGCCCCAACCTCCACCCGGCAATTTTGGAACAGGATGAACGACAACACGCAGGCCAGTGATCGGCTGGGCGATGTCAGGCGTTTGAGCGGAAATATCGAATGCAGCAAAGCCGCCCGGATTGTTCAGGCGAATCGCGTTCACCCCTTCCACATCCAGACCAGCGCCGCGATTGGGCGTGGAAATTTTCAGCACTTTCACCGGGTGCAGTTTCAAACCCTGACCGCGCGTTGCGAGTTTCTTCTGCTCGCGCTTCTCCCACGCTTTCAGCGTCGCGCTGTCGGGCTGCGAGAGCCTGTTCTTCAACGCCGCAATTTGTTTTTCCAAAACGGGCGGCTCATCCGTCTTGAGCACTGTCTTGGCCTTCATGGACGGCCCTGGATTATTGCCGCCATTGCCATCGAGTCCGGCGTCGCCCAGCGTGTTGAAGAACGCAAACATCTGGTAGTAATCTTTCTGCGTGATGGGATCAAACTTGTGGTTGTGGCATTGCGCGCAACCGAGCGTGAGGCCAAGCACTGCCTCCCCGAGCGTCTTCACGCGGTCGGCGTTGTAATTGGTGAGATTCTCGGCAGGGATGGTGCCGCCCTCATGCGTGACCATGTTATTGCGCTGAAACCCGGTGGCGATCATCTCCGCATCTGTGTGACCCGGCAGGAGGTCGCCCGCGAGTTGCTCGATGAGGAAGCGGTCATAAGGTTTGTTGTCATTGAATGCCTGAATCACCCAGTCGCGCCAGAGCCACATGTGCCGCCCTCCGTCAATGGAGAAGCCGTTCGTGTCCGCATAACGCGCCGCGTCCAGCCACTCCAAGGCCAGCCGCTCGCCGAAGTGCGGGCTTTTCAGGAGCCGATCCACCAGCGCCTCATAAGCTTGCGGATTTTTGTCGCTCACAAAAGCGCTCACCTCATCCGCGCTCGGCGGCAGGCCGGTGAGATCCAGCGTCACGCGGCGGATAAGCATCGCACGATCCGCTTCCGGCGAAAGCTTCAAGCCTTGCTCTTCCAGTCGCTGCCGCACCAGCGCATCAATCGCGCTTTTAGTCCCCACAGGCATCGGCGGGCGCTGCGGCGCGATGAATGACCAATGCCCCGCATACTTCCCGCCCTGCTCGATCCATGCTTTGATCTTGGCCTTGTCCGCATCCGTCAGCTTGAGATTCGCTTTGGGCGGCGGCATCACATCGTCCTCATCATCGCTCGTGATGCGTGCCCACACTTCGCTAGCTTTCAGATCGCCGGGCTTGATTGCAAATGACCCATCGCGCTCCGCATACGCCGAATCCGCAACATCGAGCCGGAGCTTGGCCTTGCGGTGCTTCTCATCGAACCCGTGGCAGGAAAAACAATTCTCCGACAGAATGGGCCGGATGTCGCGATTGTAGTCCATGGCCGCTGACGTCGGTGCGCCGAAGGCGCGCAGTGAAATGAACCCAGAGAGCAGCAAAAACTGCAATACACCGGCTGGGGCAGGCTTCCGTCGGGGCATGTTTATATATTGTTGTAAAATTAACTTCACCTGAAGATATAACGTTACACGAGATGTGTCTTTTACAAATATGGGAGGAATCAGCGACTTGCTGCCTCATTACCAGATCAACCGGGAAAGTTTTAACTCCCAGGCTTCGTTCACATTCAGAATGAAAACCGTCCTCGCACTGCTGACCTCCTTGCTGCTGTCCCCGCTTGCCGCCGTGGCTGCGGAGAAGCCGAATGTCCTCTTCATCCTCGCCGACGATCTCGGCTGCATGGATGTGGGGTGTTACAATCCAAAGACATTCTACGAGACGCCGAATATCGATTCGCTCGCCAAACGCGGGATGCGCTTCACTCAGGGATACGCCGCCTGCTGCGTCTGTTCTCCCACACGCGGAAGCATCATGACTGGAAAGTATCCCCCGCGTTTCGGCATCACCGACTTCATTCCGGGAATGCGCAACGGCAAATTGCTCTCCGCGAAGAATGCGGATCATCTGCCACTGGAGGAAACGACCATCGCAGAGGCCATGCGCGAAGGTGGTTACGACACTTTTTTTGCAGGCAAGTGGCATCTCGGCGGCGGAGAATACTCGCCCAACGCTCAAGGATTCGGCCCCGGATTAGTTCCCAGCGAAAAAGGCGGCAATCAATTTTGGTATCCGAAATCTGACTTGACCGAACCGAGCCACAAGGACGATCCCAAGACCACGGACCGCATCGTCGATGAAGCCGTGAAGTTCATTGATGCGCACAAGAGCAGGCCGTTCTTCGCCTACCTGCCCTTTCTCGCGGTTCATACTCCCATCGGGGCCAGCCCTGAACTGGTGGCGAAATACGAAAAGAAAAAAGCGAGTGCACCCGACGATTCATGGGGCAAGGATCGCGAGAGCAAGGTCCGTCTGGTGCAGAACAATGCCGTCTATGCCGCGATGCTGGAGCAACTTGACACAGGCATTGGGCGCGTGCTCGAGGCATTGCAAAGGAACGGGCTGACTGAAAACACCATTGTCGTCTTCATGTCCGACAACGGAGGTCTTTCCACTGCGGAAGGACATCCCACGTCCAACCTCCCCCTGCGCTGCGGAAAAGGCTGGCCCTATGAAGGCGGGATTCGCGAGCCTTGGATCGTTTGTGCGCCCGGCATCACCAAGCCCGGCAGCACTTGTGATACGCCAGTCATCAGCACCGATTACTATCCAACCCTATTGGAACTGACCGGCCTGCCATTTAAACCTAAACAACATCTCGACGGAGTCAGCCTCAAGCCCTTGCTCAAGGGCGAGACCATGCAGCGAGGCCAGCCCTTGTTCTGGCATTACCCGCATTACGGCAACCAGGGCGGTGCGCCCCACGGCATCATTCGTGACGACGACTGGAAGCTCATCGAGTGGCTGGAAGACGGCGCACTTGAGCTTTACAACATTCCTCAGGACATCGGCGAGAAAAACAATCTCGCCCTACAACAACCGGACAAGGTGAAGGAACTGCATGCGAAACTTATCGCGTGGCGCAAGGAAGTGAATGCGCTGATGCCAACGCCTAACCCTAATTTCAAATCCGGAAAATGATTTCACCCGGTGTTCTCCGGTCTCTTTCGATTCTTTCCCCATTATGCAGG
>JAYVZW010000241.1:0-5595 GCA_043783015.1 Verrucomicrobiota bacterium | reverse complement strand
GAATACGGCGGGGACTCGCTGCGGTTGTATGAGATGTTCATGGGGCCGCTGGAGCAGGTGAAGCCCTGGCAGATGAAGGGCGTGGAAGGCGTGTATCGCTTCCTCGCGCGCGTCTGGCGTCTGGTGATGGATGCAAATCAGGAAGTGGAGTGGAAATTGTCTGGGCAACTGCGCGACGTGCCGGTGGACAAGAAGCTCAACAAAATCATCCACGAAACCATCAAGAAAGTCGGCGAGGACATTGAGAAACTGAGCTTCAATACTTCCATCAGTCAGATGATGGTGCTGACCAATGCATTCACTCAATCCGAAGTGCGGTCCGTGAGCGGCGTGATGACACTTCTGCACATCCTCAATCCCTTTGCGCCGCATATCACGGAGGAACTGGCTGCCATCATTGGCAGCGCGTTTCCCGCATTGAAGAAAACCGGAATGCTCGCGCATCAGGCGTGGCCGCAGTTTGACGCTTCTGCCTTGATTGAAGATGAAGTCGAGATCGTGCTTCAAGTAAATGGTAAGCTGCGAGATCGTCTCACTGTGCCCCTGAACGCGCCCAAGGAAGACTTGGAAAAGCTGGCGATGACGAGCGCGAAGGTGGCGGAGTTCACCGCTGGCTTGACCGTTCGGAAAATCGTCGTCGTGCCCAACAAGCTGGTTAACATCGTGGCGAATTGAGAAAAGATTCAAGACTTTAAGATGCAAGAATCAAGATTAAGAATAAGCATGATTTTCACACTTCGGTAACCGTCGGGGTTTTGAATCTTTTATCTTTGAATCTTTTATCTTTGCATCTCGAATCTCTTTATGCGCATCGCCCTCGTTCATTACTCCGCCACACCGACGGTGGGTGGTGTGGAACGCGTGATTGAGCAGCAGGCCGCCGCTCTCGCCAGACACGGACACAAGGTCGTTGTGGTCTCTGCGACGAAGGGCGCGAAGGTGGATGGCGCGATCATGGAGTATGCGCCGAATTTCTATGTGAAGCGCGTGCGCTCGGCGCTGGCGGGCTGCGATTTCGTGATCGTCCATAACCTGTTCACGATGCCCTTCAACTGGGAGGCATCACAGATGCTGGCAGGTCTAAGCCAAGAGATGACTGGCACGCGCTTCATCAACTGGGTGCATGATGTGGATGTCACGCAGGAGGTTTTCACCAGTCTCGGCCTCAATGCAGTTCATGTTGCCGTTTCAGAATCTCGCAAAAAGGAATTCTGCGCCAAACTGGGGATCAAGGCTGCGCAATGCCGGGTCATTCCGAATGGAGTGGACGCAGTAAAGACACTGGGGCTGGGTGCGGCGGCGGCGGCTTTTGCGACAAGGTATCGTCTGCTGGAGCGCGAGCTTGTTTTGTTCCACCCCTCCCGGTTGCTGGCGCGGAAGAATATTGAATTCAGCATCGAAGTGACAGCGGCTATGCAGAAGCAGGGTCTGGACGCGGCCTGTGTCATCACGGGAGCTGCGGACCCGCACCGGTTGGAATCGGCCGCGTATGCGGAGAGTATGCGGACGTTGGTGGTGAAAAAGAAAATGCAGGCGCATGTGTTGTTCGCGGGTGATGCGTTTGAAATTACTGAGGACGATGTCCGTGCATTTTATTCATTGGCTGATGCACTCATATTCCCCAGCAAAGCGGAGGGCTTTGGCTTGCCGCTGCTGGAGGCGTCCTTGCATCGCCTTCCGTCGTTTTGCTCGGACATTCCGGCGCATCGTGAACTTGCCATCACCGGCGCTGTTTTCTTCAAGCTGACCGAAAAAGCGGATGTGCTCGCCGGGCAAATAGTGAAACAGCTCGAAAAAGACAAGGCGATTACGCGCAAACGACAGGTGCTGCGGCAATTCGGTTGGGTTCGCATCTATAAGGATTGTCTTGAGCCGTTGCTCAATGAACGCTAGTAGCTATGCAGCGCTGACAACTACAAAAGAAACCATGCTCTCGAATCCCAAACCGCTCCCAGACGCCGCCATTCGCATACTTGAGGCGCGGCATAACGATCCGTTCAGCTATCTCGGACCGCAGCTACAACCTGATGGCAGTGTGGTTGTCCGCGCGTTGCGACCGCAGGCGCATTCGCTCCGGGTGCTGATGAAAGACGGCGGCGGGACATTCGAAGCCGACCTCTTGCATGAAAATGGATTGTTTGAAGCGAGGCTTCCGGCATCCGCATGGCAGAAGCCCTATGAGCTTGAATGGCAGAGTTCCGATGGAAAAATTCACCGGCAGGATGACGCCTATGCCTTCGGGCTTTGCCTCGGTGATCTCGATATGCATCTCTTTTGCGAAGGTCGGCACTGGAAGCTTTTCGATCATCTCGGTGCCCATTCACGCGTGATGAACGGCGTGACGGGCATGCAGTTCGCGGTGTGGGCACCGAATGCCAGGCGTGTCAGTGTCGTTGGCGATTTCAATTCATGGGATGGTCGGGTTCATCCGATGCGCTGCCGCATTGAAGCCGGGATTTGGGAGCTTTTCATTCCCGGAGTTGGCTTGAACGCGCATTACAAATTCGAGATGATTGGAGGCGATGGCGCGTTGTTTAACAAGAGCGATCCCTTCGCATTCTTCTCCCAGCACGGCCCGCAGACCGCCTCTCTGGCTTGGGATTACACGCGCTATGCGTGGAGCGATGATTCCTGGATGAGCGCCCGCAGACAGGTGGATCCCTATAAACAACCGCTGTCGATATACGAAGTGCATCTGGGTTCATGGAAGCGCGCCGAGGGTGGGCGGATGCTGACCTATCTTGAACTGGCAGACCAGTTGATTCCTTATGTGAAGGAGATGGGCTTCACGCATCTGGAGCTGATGCCGGTGAGCGAATTTCCATTCGACGGCTCGTGGGGTTATCAGGTCGGCGGTTACTTTGCGCCGACATCGCGTTTTGGAAACCCCGATGAGTTCCGCGAGTTCGTGGATCGCTGCCATCAGTCGGGCATTGGCGTGATCGTGGACTGGGTTCCCGCGCATTTCCCAAAGGACGCACATGGTCTCGCTAAGTTCGACGGCACGGCCTTGTATGAGCACGCTGATCCGCGACAGGGCGAACATGCGGACTGGGGCACGCTGATCTTTAATTTTGGGCGCAACGAGGTCAGAAACTTCCTCATTGCCAATGCGCTTTTCTGGCTGGAGCACTATCACATTGATGGCATACGCGTGGATGCGGTGGCCTCCATGCTCTATCTCGACTACTCCCGGGAGCACGGCCAGTGGGTGCCGAACATCCATGGAGGGCGGGAGAACCTCGACGCCATCGCATTCATCAAGGAACTCAACCAGCAGTGCTACACACAGCATCCCGGCGTGCTCATGATTGCAGAGGAAAGCACAGCTTGGGGCGGAGTCTCGCGTCCGGTGAGCACCGGCGGACTTGGCTTCGGGTTCAAGTGGAACATGGGCTGGATGAACGACTCCTTGCGATACATGAGTGAAGATTCCGTGCATCGGAAATATCATCACGGTGAGGCCACGTTCTCCATGCTTTATGCCTACGATGAAAATTTCATCCTGGTGCTCAGCCATGATGAAGTCGTGCACGGCAAGCGCTCCATGCTCGACAAAATGCCCGGCGACCGCTGGCAGAAGTTTGCCAATCTCCGCATGTTCTACGCCTGGATGTGGACGCATCCCGGAAAGAAACTTCTCTTCATGGGCAGCGAGATCGGCCAGTGGAAGGAATGGAATCACGAACGTTCGCTCGACTGGGAGGTGCTGTTCGGTCACGAGCACGTCGGCTTGCAAAAACTTGTCCGTGATCTGAACACGCTTTACACCGGCAAACCCGCGCTTCACTCAATGGATCATCAGCCCGGTGGCTTCTTCTGGCTGGATGCGAACGATGGCGAGCGAAGTGTGTTTCCCTATGTCCGTTCATCACCCGATGGCGATAAATGTTACGTTGTGGTCAATGCCACTCCGGTGCCCCGCGACGGTTATCGTATGGGCGTTGCCGAAGGCGGGTTCTACAAGGAGCTACTCAACACCGACAGCGCGATCTACTGCGGATCAAATACCGGCAACGGAGCTGGCCTGACCGCGCAGACAGTTCCATGGCAAGGTCAGCCTTGGTCGGTCGTTCTAACACTGCCGCCGCTGTCAACGGTGGTGCTGTCGAAGGCGTGATGGCTTGGATTTTGCCCCTGATTTTTTTCCCGCCTTGCCTTCCGTCGCATCCCGTTCCATTTATCCCGCCCCCCTGTCACCCGAAGAATGAGCGACCCCATCAGGCACGAGTGCGGAATTGCCATCGTGCGGCTCTTGAAGCCGCTGGCTTATTACGAGCACAAATACGGCAACGCGCTCTGGGGCCTGGACAAGCTGCACGCGCTGATGATCAAGCAGCGGAATCGCGGCCAGGACGGCATGGGCATCGGCTGTTGCAAGCTCAATATGGAGCCCGGCCAGCCCTACATGTTCCGCGTCCGTTCGAGCAAATCTGATTCGCTCGAGGAAGTCTTTGGCGATGTGATGGATGACTTCAAAGACATCTCGCGCAAGTCGAATAAACAGCGCAAGCATCTTTCGGAAGAGCGCGGGATGGAAATGGTGCCCTTCGAGCGTGATCCCGCGGCCATCAAGGAGCACTTCGAGTTCGGGGCCGAAGTCCTTCTCGGGCATCTTCGCTACGGCACCAGCGGCAGCTTTGGCAAGGCTTCGTGCCATCCCTATCTTCGCCGCAGTAACTGGCCAACGCGCAGCCTCATCGTGCTCGGTAATTTCAACATGACCAACGCCCGCGAGTTGAACGACGTGATGCGTCGTCGAGGCCAGCATCCGGTTGTGGACACCGACACGCAGACGGTGTTGGAGGAAATCGGTTTCCATCTCGATGAAGCGCACACCAGTCTCTATCATGAACTCAAGGGCAAGATGGACGGTCTGGACATTCCGGCGGAGATCAGCCGACGCCTGGATGTGGCCCAAGTGGTGCGCGACTCCGCCGCGATCTGGGACGGCGGTTACGCCATTGCCGGGGCTATCGGAAACGGCGACCTCTTCGTGATGCGCGATCCGCACGCCATTCGTCCGTGTTTTTACGCGGCCTCAGATGAATTCGTGGCCTTCGCCTCTGAGCGCGCGGCTTTGCGCACCGTGTTTGAATTGAGCGAAGCTGATACTATGGAACTCCCGGCGGCGAATGTGGCCGTCATCAAGTGCGATGGCCGATTCACCATCACACCTTTCGCCGAGCCAGCCGCGCCCACCCCTTGTTCCTTTGAACGCATCTATTTCTCTCGCGGCAACGACGCCACCATTTACGAAGGCCGCAAGTTGCTGGGTGAGACGCTGGTCCCGCAATTGCTCGAAGCCGTCGGCAATGATCTGGAGAACACCGTCGTCAGCTTCGTGCCGAATACCGCTGAAACTGCATTCTACGGATTTATGGATGGCTTGAGAAAACGTCGCCGCATTGAAGTAAGGCAATCTCTCGTGGAAATGTGGCGCAGCGGTAAGCTTGATGAAGACAAACTCGATGATCTCATCATGCGGAACTGGCCGCGCAGTGAAAAAATCGCTCACAAGGACATTAAGAGCCGCACCTTCATTGCGCAGGACAAGGGGCGCGACCTGTTGGTATCCAGCGTCTATGACATCAC
>JAYVZW010000240.1:0-16895 GCA_043783015.1 Verrucomicrobiota bacterium | reverse complement strand
GGAAGCCGTTGTCATAGTTGCGATGAGTTCGTGGCATGGTCGTGTTTCTTTCTTTGGTCTCTGCGCTCTGCTTGTCCACGAAATCGGGGGAACTTTATATTCGCAGCGACAATCCCCGTTTGCGGCGACATCAAGCAGACCGACATGCTGAGCCTCTATGAACTGGCGCACAAGCGCACCAAGGACGGCGGTCAAGGCAGACTGGAAAGCGCTGTGGGACGCGACCTTCTCTTCATCGAGCGCAATCTCGACTGCCTCTGCCCCGGAGGCCGCATGGCCGTCGTATTGCCGCAGGGCCGCTTCAACAACTCCAGCGACCAGCGCGTGCGCGAGTTCATCGCCGAACGCTGTCGCATACTCGCCGTCGTCGGCCTGCACCCGAACACCTTCAAGCCCAACACCGGCACCAAGACCAGCGTGCTCTTCGTGCAGAAATGGAATGACGACCCGGCCGCCAGTCCACTCTGCCCGAAGGTGGAGGACTACAACATCTTCTTCGCCACCCAGCGTCTGCCCAGCAAGGACAACAGCGGCGACTAAATCTATGTGAAGACGCCCGATGGCGAACGCCTGCGCGACGAGCACGGCCACTGGGTCGTGCAGCACGATCTCTTCAATCACGATGGCCTCACGCAGGACGGCATCGCCGAAGCCTTCGAGGAATTCGCGGCGAAGGAGAAGTTAAGTTTTTTCTGAGCCGCCCCTTCAACAAGTCGCGATATGCGAGATTGTTGAAGGGCTGGATGCAACACAGATTAGTTACTCGAAGCTCAATGACGAACTGCGTTTCGATTCCGAGTATTTCAAAAAGGAGTTCCTCTGTGCCGAGGCGGCACTCTCTCACCTTCCGGTTGAACCAATCGGCTCGTTTGCAACAGTAGCGGACGGCGACCACGCCGAATTTCCGAGCGACCAGAAAGAAGAAGTCGCCTATCTCCAAGCCAGAGACATCAAGGGCTGCTTTCTTGAAACCGCAGATCTGACATACATATCGAAAGATTATTTTCTGAAGAATCAAAGATCGAAGATAACAGGCGAGAACATCTTGTTGTCTAGAATGGGATCCGTTGGCGGGCTAACAATCACGCCGCGAAATTTCGAGCCTTGTATGGGTAACCGGGCCATCGCCATAATTCGCGACATAAAGGTGAACCCATTTTTTGTCTTTGCGTTCCTGACGACAAGGTTCGCGAGATCACAAATCGAGCGCCAAACAACCGGCGGCGTGCAGCAGCGAATTAATCTAGATGCGCTCGTCTCAATCCAGACGCCGATTCTGAGTGATGCATTTCAGAAGCAAGTTGAATTGAGAGTTCTTGATGCGCATCGCCAACATGATTTAGCGAGATTATTTTCTCATCAGGCGGAAACGCTGCTGCTTGATGCGCTCGGCTTGCGCGTCTGGCAGACGCCGGAGCCGTTGACCTACACCTGCCGCGCCTCCGAAGCCCTCGCCGCCGCCCGCTTCGATGCCGAATACTTCGCGTCGCGTGTCGCCCAACTGCTCGCCAAGCTCAGCGCCGACGGCCTCACCATCCACGATGTCGCGCCGTCGCGTCGCGAGGTTTTCGACCCATCCAAGCACACTGCTGACAACTTCCATTACATTGAAATCAGCGGCTTGCGCAGCGACGGCACCGCTACCAGCGAAGTCACGCCAACTGGCGAAGCCCCCAGCCGCGCCAGCAAGAAGGTTCATCAGGGCGACATCATCACCTCCACCGTCGGCCCGATCCGTCGTCTCAGCGCGATCGTCGGGCCCGAACAGCACGAACACGTCTGCTCCTCTGGCTTTGTAGTGTTGGAACCGAGAGTCATCGCCTCCGAAGTGTTGCTTACTTACTTGAGGCTGCCCGTTGTGTGCGAACTCATGGATTTGCACACGAGCGCCAGCCTCTACCCGAGCATCTCCGAGCGTGACATTCTCAAGCTCCCCATTCCCGAAATCCCCGCCACCGCCGCGAAGTCCATCATCCAAAACATCCGCCCCGCCCACAGCGCCCGCCACGAAGCCCGCGAGCTGCTGGAGCGTGCCAAACGCGCCGTGGAATTGGCGATTGAGCGGGGCGAGGAGAAGGCGATGAAATTGATTGCCAACGGCTCCTGATTGGTCGTGTTATCTTTTCCGGTGCGATCTTCGATTTAGTGTGACTGACACTTCCGCCATCCCCCAAGCCCCAGCAGCTCCTCATCACTACTTTGTTGATGAGAGCGGTGATGGCGTGATCTTTGATTCCAAGGGGCGGGCGCTCATCGGGACCGGGAGCGTCCAGGATCATTTTATCCTCGGTGTGGTGGAGTTCGCCGATTTAACCCCTGTGGAGAAAGAACTGCACCAGCTTCGAGCAGATCTGCTCGCTGATCCTTACTTCAAGGGAGTGCCCTCCATGCAGCCCGCCGAAGGCAAAACGGCTCTGTTCTTCCACGCCAAAGATGACATTCCCGAGGTGCGGCGGGAGGTCTTTAAGACCCTGCTCAGCCACGAGTTCAACTTCTATGGCATTATCCGCACCATGTCCGCTGTGCATCACAGAGTGGCTCTGCTAAACCGCCGTGACCCCACCTATCGTTACACGCCTAGCGAGCTGTATGAGAGTGCCGTGCGTCGGATTTTTGACAAAAAACTGCACACCGAACCCGCCTACAAGGTCATCCTTGCCAGCCGGGGCAAAGCCCGCACCCGTTCTCTTCGTGATCATCTTCTTCATGCGCAGAAACATTCCAAGAAAGCCGCCGGGACTTTTCATAACGCCACCGTGGAGGTGCTGGCCATGCCAGCGAAGGATAGCATGGGGCTGCAAGTGGCCGATTATTGCCTTTGGGCAGTGCAGCGTCTGTTCGCCAAAAATGAAGACCGTTACTTGGGATTGATCTGGCCCAAAGTGGCTCTGCTTGTTGATGCCGATGACCTCGCTGAGGCTAGCTATGGCACCTATCATACACGCAAACGTCCGCCGCTTGATGTGGCAAAAATGAAATGTCGGAAGGTAGAGGATTCAGAGCCTTGACCCTTTATCACACGGCATGGAGCCGAATTTCACCTTCCGACAGTGACATTATTCCAGCACATCGGGTGGATTTCAAGAACGATCTCGGCGTATTTCTCCCCAATCATGAAGACTCTTTATCTCGCCTGGCAGGCTCCAGAACCCTCGCGCGCCTGGTTTCCTATCGGGCGGCTGGATGCGGAGCCGCTGACTCCCTATTACCGATTCCGCTACACGGGTGGCCCGTTGGAAGCACAGAAGCAAACCGGGATGAAGCCACTCTATGCCTTTCCCGAGTTCGACCAGAGGTATGAGTCGCCAGAGTTGTTTCCGCTGTTCCAAAATCGTGTGCTTTCTCCCTCGCGCCGCGACTTTGCGGAGCATCTTAACTGGCTCGGCCTAGACGCGAACCACGCAGACCCCATCGAAATGCTGGCGGTAAGCGGCGGTGAGCGCGTGACGGACAATCTGGAAGTCTTTCCCCGCATCCTCAAAGAGGCGGACAACTCCTTCCGCGTGCGCTACTTCCTGCATGGCATGAGGCATGTGAGTGAACCTGCAAAGATTCGTGGCCAATCGCTGAAAAACGGCGAGCAACTGAGAGTCATGGTAGAGCTGGACAACCCCGTGACGCGATTGGCTCTGGCATTGCACACCGATGATTACCAAATGGTCGGATGGGCACCTCGTTACTTGGTGGCAGACCTGCAGCACGGCGTCTCACAAGCTCTGGTGCTTTCGGCACGCATCGTTAAAATCAATGAAGGTGCGGTTCCCCTCAACCGCCGTGTGCTGGTGGAAATGACGGGATGTGTTTCCACGGACTATGTGCCGATGGAAACGCCAGACTTCCGACCCTTAGCGGGCTAAGGCTCAAGTCTGACAAGGTCAACGCGATATGTCGCCATAAGCAACGCCCGGGCCAAGTTTTCTGCGGGTGCAAGAACTCGTTATTCCTCGCGATTCCGAATGATTTTCTCCACGGAATTTTCCGTGATGGTGTTGCCCTTGGAGTCGCGGCCTTTGATCGCCAGCTCACCAAAATTGTATTCGATCACCAAGTTTCTAAGTCTTGGTTTGGGCTGAAGATGAATCAGCAATTTTTGCGCGTTACTCTCCTCTTCCGTTTCATGGCGGGCAAAGTAGAGCACCTTGGTGCCGGGCGTCCCGATCGTCAGCGCATACTCTTTGTCGCGGGTCACACCGCCCACTTGAAAACGCTTCCCGTAAATGCGCCCCTGTTTGCCATCGCGATAGATCAAAGAATACACCGCCTGCTCATCGCGTTTGAAGATATTGATATAACACGGGTTTTTACCGACGTGGAATTTCGGGGCCACCTTGACCACGCTCATGGAACCATCGCGGGTAATGAACAAAACCTCGTCCATGCTGGAGCATTTCGCGACCGGCTCCCCCTCTTTTTTCAAGCCATACCCGGCGAAACCTTCTTTGGCATCGAGGTAAAGCGTTTCATCTGCCAGCGCCACTTCCGCAGCAGCAACGCGCTCCAATCCACTTTTCGGAATCTTCGTGCGACGCTCCCGTCCCTTGCTGTAAACCTCCTTGATTCGCTCAAAATATTTCACCGCATAGCTCGTGAGCCTTTTGAGGAAGCGCCTCACTTCCTCCATGTTTTCTTCCAGTGTCTTGATCTGCTTGTCGGCCTCGAACGAATTAAACTTGGAGATGCGCTTAATCTTGATCTCCGTGAGCCTGGCGATGTCATCCTCCGTGATCTCCCGCCGCAAGAGTCCCAGATAAGGCTTCAACCCCTTCCAGATCGCGCCGATGACGCCATCCCAGGTAGTCTGTTCTTCAATATCGCGATAGATGCGCTTCTCGATGAAAATTTTCTCCAACGAACTGAAATGCCATTTCTCCTCCATCTCGCCCAGCTCGATTTCCAATTCCCGCTTGAGTATCTGCTTCGTAAGTTCCGCTGATTCGCGCAGCAATTCCGTTACGCTGATAAATCGCGGCTTGTCATTCTGAATGACCACGGCATTCACGCTGATGCTGACCTCGCAATCCGTAAACGCATACAGTGCCTGCATGGCCTGCTCAGGATCGGTGCCACTGGGAAGGTGCACGAGGATTTCCACAAACTCCGCCGTGTTGTCCTCCACTTTCTGCACCTTGATCTTGCTCTTATCATTGGCAGCGACAATGGAGTCCTGAAGACTGCCGGCCGTGGTGCCAAAGGGAATCTCCGTTATGCGGAGAATATTGCGTCGAGGCACCTGCTCGATCTTCGCGCGCACCCGCACCCGACCACCGCGCTTGCCATCGTTATAGTCATTCGCGTCCAGAATGCCGCCCTGCGGAAAATCAGGAAATAGCTCGAATGCTTCACCGCGCAGCGCGGCTATGGAGGCATCACAAAGCTCTATAAAATTGTGCGGCAAAATGCGGCAGGACAAACCAACGGCGATGCCCTCGACCCCTTGCGCGAGTAGCAGCGGAAATTTCACCGGCAGAGTCACCGGCTCCTTGTTGCGCCCGTCATAACTGGCCGACCAAGCGGTGACCTTGGGCGAAAATGCCACATCCATGGCGAACTTACTGAGCCGCGCTTCGATGTAACGCGGCGCGGCGGCATTGTCCCCCGTGAGGATGTTTCCCCAGTTCCCCTGGGTGTCGATCAGCAGGTCTTTCTGGCCGAGTTGCACCATGGCATCGCCAATGCTCGCGTCACCGTGAGGGTGATACTTCATGGTGTTGCCCACTACGTTGGCGACTTTGTTGTAGCGCCCGTCATCCAGTTCATGCAGTGAATGCATGATGCGGCGCTGCACGGGCTTGAAACCGTCGTCAATGTGCGGCACCGCCCGCTCCAGGATCACATAGCTCGCGTAATCAAGGAACCAGTCGCTATAGAGTTCATCCACCATTTTGGTGTGAGGAGACACCGCAGGCGTCGGGGCCGCTGGCAGATTGGGCTGGTTGTCAGATTTGGGACTGGGCACGTTCGGAAGCGGAATAATTCAGGGGCATTCAACTAGCATGAGCATCTGTGCAGTAAAGGGCAATGTGATCTTCTGAGTGAATTCTTATCGCCGTTTTAAAACACGATACCATTCGCAAATCATCATCCTGAAAGTTCCGGCAAGACAGACGCTTGTTGCGCCTGCCTGTGGGTGGGCTATTAGGCACGCCCCCATTGTGACCACCGCGACCCAAATCACCCTTTTGCGCATTCTGATGATTCCCGTATTCGTCGGGTTCGCCATGCATTATGCGCGCAGCATCCATGAAGGCGCGCCCGACGAGCGGCTGCGCATCGCAGCCGTGGCCATCTTTGCCATCGCAGCGATGAGTGACATGCTGGACGGCTGGGTTGCGCGACGTTTCAACCAATTCAGCAAACTGGGCGCGATCCTCGATCCGCTAGCGGACAAGCTCCTCCTGCTTGCCGCCGTGCTGACACTGGCTTTCACAAAATGGCCCACCCGTCTGCCGCTTTGGTTTGTCATCGTGGTCCTATCCAGGGAAATCATTACCATCATCGGCACTTTCCTGGTCAATCAAGTCGCAGGCAAAGTGGAAGTCCATCCGCACTGGACGGGCAAGGTCGCGACTTTCATGCTCATCACCACGACGGGCTGCGCCATGATGCTCTGGGAAAATCTGATGACCTGGGCGGCGGCGGTGGCCTGCGTGTTCACACTCATCTCTGGCGTCATTCATTTCTTCGACGGCATGCGCCAGATGCAGACCGGCGATCATCATCCTGGGCAACGCTGAGTCCGCCAGGCTTTCAATTTATTCCTGCATCACTCAAAATTTACCACCATGCCCAAAGCCCACTTACCCACTCACGCGCACCCGATGGTCGCCATCGTCGGACGCCCCAACGTGGGCAAGTCCGCGCTCTTCAACCGGCTCGCGGGCCGCAACATCGCCATCGTGCATGACCGCCCTGGCGTCACTCGCGACCGGCTCACCGCCATGTGCCGTCGCGGAGATGTGCCTTTTGAAATCATGGATACCGGCGGCATCGGTGAAACCATTTCCGATGACTTCGCCGACCAAGTAAAAGCCGAGGCCCAACTGGCCATGGAGTCGGCGGATGTGATTCTGTTTGTCGTGGACGGTTACGAAGGCCAGAAGCCCGTGGATCAAACGCTCGCCCAGATGTTGCGCAAAACAACCAAGCCCGTCATGCTGGTCGTCAACAAAGTGGATTCAGAAAGACGGCGCGACCACGCCGCCGAGTTCAGCCGCCTTGGTTTCAAGCACACGGCGGATGTCAGTGCCGAACACGGATTGGGAATCAATCAGCTAGTGGATGAAGTCGTGGATCTTATCAAAGGTTGTTGCATATCGCCCGTCGCCAATGCTGCTGAGAATGAAATTTCTGATAAGGATTCCGATTCCGTATCGCCACCTCAAACCGAGCGCTTGCGGCCATTGAGAATCGCGATCGTGGGAAGACCCAATGCCGGCAAATCCTCATTGATCAACGCCATCCTCGGCCAGCAGCGCACCATTGTCAGCGATATTGCAGGCACCACGCGCGATTCCGTTGACGTCCCCTGCGAGATCGGCGGCAGGCCTTACATCCTGATTGATACCGCAGGACTCCGTCGCAAAGCCAAAATTTTGGATGAGGTCGAATCCTACAGTTCCGGTCGCGCGGTTCACAGTCTGCGTCGCGCGGACATCTGCCTACTCGTCGTGGACAGCGCCGACGGCGCGAAGGCACAGGATCGCACCATCGCCAATTTGATCCTCAAGCAGCAAAAGCCCTGCATTATCGTGCTCAACAAATTCGACCTCTATCACCCTGATGCCAAGCCCAAGGTGCGGCGCGAGGAGCTGATCGCGGATATGCGACGCGAATTTTTCTTCCTGCCCTACGCCCCGATGATTCCCATCTGTGCGACGAAGATCACAGGAGTGGATGAAGTTTTCCACGCCGTAAAAAAAGTGCAGGACGCAGCGCAGAACCGGCCCGGAACCGGAGTGCTGAACCGTCTGCTCCACAACGCCGTGGACAAATCAGTAGCCACACTCGGACGCAGCGGGCAGTCATTCCATTTGCTTTACGCAACCTTCATCAAGGAGGAGGAACCCGCCGCGATCCCCGTTCCGCACATCGTCCTTTTCGCCAATCGCGCTGACAAACTCCAGGACAGTTATCTCCGCCACCTCGAATCCGTCATCCGCGAGCAGTGGCCGGCAGAGGGCATCCCCTTCCGGTTCAGTATTCGTGGCAAGGAAAAACGAGGTAAGAAAAAAAGCGCGGGCTGAACACAAGCCTAGCGGTGTGAGCTTCGCGCTTCGCTCACTCATGCCTCCAGGCGGAAGACTTCGTCTCCCACCGGCTTCGGCTCTGAGATGTGGAATTCGACCTGAAGGTTGCTGGCCACGCGCTGAACCTGAGCCTTGAGGATTCGCTCGATCATGCGCGTCTCCATCTCGCAAACACTGGGATAGAGGCGCTCGATTTCCGAGAGAGGGTTGTGTTGCTCGACCATGCGCAGTCCGTTCTCGACGTCGTTGACCACGGTGCAGAGACAGCCCTCCGCTGTGCGCAGCCGGGCGAGTTCCGAGAGGCGTTCCTTGGGGGTAGTTCCCTTGAACTTGAGGGCAAGCTTTTCGGCTTTTTGCACGAAAAATTGGTGTAGCAGCCGTTCGGCGGCCGTTTCGCCGTTGAGCTGATTGACGATGGCGAGCAGAGCGAGGGACAGTTCGTTACCCCACTGCGGCAGAACTTGATCGAGCTTCTCCGTGGGCCTATAAATTTTTTCAGGACGACCAGCGCCTTTCGCCCGACGCCAGGTATCCAGATAACCGCGTTTGCGCAGCGCGTCACAGTGCTGCTTCACGCCCATGTAGCTCATTTTCATGACGACGCACAATTCGTTGACGGACATGCCTCCGCTGCGTTTGACGCGCAGAAGGATGTCCCAAGAGACAGAAGGGGCGATTTCGCGGGCGTGATGAATCATGACTTACGACGCGCCCAACGTGAAATCTTTTTGGCCGTGTGCAACTTATCAACCGTATTTTTTTTGTAAATGAACCGCACATCAAGTTCCGAGTCTCAACAATCCGCAGCAACAGTCATTGACACCCCCGCCCCAGTCTTTAGCATGCCACTGATCAATCCGATGTTTACACCAGCGCCGCTTCCCGAGAAGGACTTCCGCACCTACGCGCCGGGCTATTGGAAAAACAAGAACATCAACGAAGCTGACTGGAACAACCACGTCTGGCAACTGAAGAACCGGGTCACCACGCTGGCGGGGCTGGAAGAGCATCTCGTTCTCAGTGATGCCGAGCGTTCGGGCGTTCTGCTGAGCGGCAACAAGCTCGCAATGGCCATCACGCCTCATTTTTTCAATTTGATTCATCCCACTGATCCCGACTGCCCCATCCGGCGTCAGGTCATTCCACGCATCGAGGAAACCTGGGACGATCCCAATGAAATGGCCGATCCCTGCGGTGAAGACAGCCACATGCCCGTGCCGGGACTGGTGCATCGCTACCCTGATCGCGTCCTGTTTCTCGTGACGGATCGCTGCGCCAGCTATTGCCGCTATTGCACTCGCAGCCGCGTGGTCAGCGGTGTGGGCGAACAGGAATTGCACACGGAATTCGAGGCTGCGTTCCGCTATCTGGAAAAGCACACGGAAATTCGTGATGTGCTCCTCAGCGGCGGCGATGCGTTATTGTTGAGCGACGCAAAACTGGATGCGATGCTTACGAGGCTTCGCGCCATCAAGCACATTGAGTTCATCCGCATCGGCAGCCGCGTGCCCATTTTTCTGCCTCAGCGCATCACCCCCGCCCTGTGCACCATGCTGGCCAGACATCATCCGCTCTGGATGAGCGTTCACGCGAATCATCCGCGTGAACTGACCATTGAGGTCAAGGAAGCACTCGAACGTCTCGCTAATCATGGCATTCCTCTCGGCAACCAGAGCGTCCTGCTGCGCGGTGTAAATGATGACGCCGACTTGATGAAATCGCTCGTGCAAAAACTTCTCATGTGCCGCGTGCGCCCCTATTATCTTTACCAGTGCGACCTCATCCAGGGCAGCGCCCATCTGCGCGCCAACGTGAGCAAAGGCATCGAGATCATCGAGCAACTGCGCGGTCACACCACCGGCTACGCAGTGCCGCAGTTCGTCATCGACGCGCCCGGAGGCGGCGGCAAAGTTCCGGTCAATCCCGACTACGTCTTGATGAAAGACGGACAGCGCGTTCTCATCAGGAATTATGAGGGGAATGTCTTCGAGTATCCCGAGGCGCAACCGGCACGGGACTTGGAGTTCGACACCCCCTCCATCAACCGGCATTCCTTGGAATGGGGGCCGAAAGCGAAGTGGTGACAGCATGAATTCACAACAGGGTTTGTCATTCAGACCTGCGCGCGATGATGCTTGAACATCGTCCGGGCGCAGGCAAGGATATGAATGTTCAATAACGAACCCTGTCTGCCTCACGTGAAAGCCTTGCCCCCTCCCTTCTTCCATCAAGATTCGCGATGTGAATCAGATAAGGTGGGCGCCGACACCAAGATATGGGCGTTTTCACATGTGCTGCCCGGCGCGGTCATTGGCAGCTCATGCAACATCTGCGATCATGTCTTCATTGAAGGTGACGTTATAATTGGCGACCGGGTCACGGTCAAATGCGGGGTGCAGCTTTGGAACGGCCTGCGGCTCGGCAATGATGTATTCATCGGCCCCAACGCGACTTTTTGTAATGATGCCTTGCCCCGCAGCAAACAACCGCCTCAGAAATTTCTCAAAACTATTGTCGAGGATGGAGCCTCCATCGGTGCCAATGCGACAATCCTGCCCGGTTTGACCATCGGCACCGGTGCCATGGTCGGTGCGGGCGCGGTAGTGACATCCGATGTTCGTCCCAACACGATTGTTAAGGGCAATCCGGCTCGAATCACCGGTTACATGAACACCATGCGTCCGCAAGAGCCAGAAGCGCCGACCAGAACGGCCCAGGCTGAATCATGGGATTCATTGGTCAAAAATGTGCGCCTAATCCGGTTCCCATTTATCGCAGACCATCGTGGACACCTTACTGTGGGCAATTTTGGCGAGGAAATCCCTTTTCAGCCAGCGCGATACTATTTTATTTTCAATACGGGATCCAAGGATGTCCGAGGTGAATACGCACACCGTGAATGTCATCAATTGTTCATCGCAGCCCGGGGCTCGTGCATGGTGATGGTGGATGATGGAAGAAACCGACAGGAATATCAGCTCGACAGTCCTACCATGGGTCTCTACATCCCACCCATGATATGGACCGTGCAGTTCAAACATTCACGAGACTGCTTCCTTTCTGTGTTCGCGTCTCACCCCTATGAGCCGTCTGATTACATCCGTGATTACAGCGAATTTGTGAATTCAGCCAGCGAGACAGTTTGAAGGGAATCAATTTAAGATGTCACGAATAATTAGACCGGGAGTGACTCCAAATGCCTGATCCGCTTCAAGCGAAAACGTCGGTCACGATTTTTCCTTTGTCACCCACCGTGAAGGGACGGCCACTGCTGGACATCACGACTTGATCGACATCCATGCCCATGGCGTGACCGATAGTGCTGTGGAAATCTGGAATGCTGGTTTGTTTGTCAGCGACTTCTTTGCCTTCTTTGTCGCTGGAGCCATGAACATAGCCACCTTTGACCCCACCACCGGCGAGCATGGTGCTGAAAACTTTAGGATAGTGGTCGCGACCGCTGCGGCCGTTGATCTTTGGCGTGCGTCCGAATTCCGAACAGACCACGATTAAGGTGGAACTGAGAAGGCCTTTGGCTCCCAAATCCTGAATCAGCGCGGAGACGGCGGTATCGAGCACGCTGCCTTTGTCATCCATCGCATTGTCGATGTCGTTGTGCATGTCCCAGCCGCCGTAGGCGACTTCCACGAATCTTACCCCGTGTTCAACGAGGCGGCGGGCCAGCATGCAACCCTGGCCGAATTTGTTCTGGCCATATTTGTCGCGTTGCACGGAAGGCTCCTCATCGAGTTTGAAGGCACTCAAGTCGGAACTGGTGAGCAGCTTCAAAGTGTCGTCATAAAACTCCGTGTAGCTCTTGAGGTTCATATCCTGAAATTTGCCACGGAATGATGCGTCCATCTTGTTGAGCAATGCGAGCCGTTTTTGCAGCAGCTCCGAGGACGCATCGCCCCGGGCGTATTGCAAACCGGCTTCAGGATCATGGAGCGGCAATGGAGAATAAGCGGCACTGAAAAAACCGTTGCCGCGATCGGGGCCACGATTGATGCAGACGCTGGAGGGTAATGTCTTGTGGCTGGGCCCAAGAATTTTTTGTGCCCAAGCGCCCAGGACAGGATGACTGATGGTGCCGCGTTGCTCGTAAGCGGTGCGGATAACATACTGCCCGGCGGCATGAACGCCAGTCTTGGAGGTCATGGAGCGGATGAGTGTAATCTTGTCACCTTGCGCCGCCAGCTTGGGCAGATAGCCACTGAGTTCGAATCCGCCCTTGGAATTGACGGCTGTGCTTGCGCCCTTGGTCTCGCCTTTCTTCGGATCGAAGGTGTCGATGTGTGACATCCCGCCGATCATCTGGAGCCAGATGACATTTTTTGCCTTTCCAAATCCGGGGATCTTATGCACATCACCATTGAGCTTGTCAGTCTCGCCAGCCTTTAACGCGAAGGGCAGCAAAGTAACGCCCAATGAAGCCTTGGCGATCTGTTCAACGAATGAGCGACGGCTGAGCGGGTTGAGACTGAGAACGGGGGATTTCATAGTGGGGGCGTTCAAGGGTTATTGCACAAACATGAACTCACGGGAGTTGAACAATACCCAGGTGAGATCAGCGAGGGTCATGCCGCTGGCGAGCGCGTCCTTCGCGTCCTTCATTTCTTCTGGCTTCGGATGCCGGCTGAAGAAACTGAGGAAGAGCGATTCGATCTGCTTCTCTGCTCCAGCCTGATTGTTGGCAGTGGCCAGCACGAGTGATTTTGGATTTCGCAACACGCTCTGGGTTTGTCCGTTCATGAGCATGAGCACTTGGGGAATGCTGCCCTCGTCACTCCCGGCGTCAGAGATTTGACGGTCACTCTGGCCGAACATGCGGAGAAAATGCTGATCCTTCTCGGGTTGCGGAAGCTCGGATGCGCGGGCTAATACCTGTCCTTGAAGAACATCAGGCCGGGTGTGATCTACTTCATCCCCAGCGGTGTCCCGCATTTTTTTCATATTGGCGTTTTTGCCGGGCTTGTTCTTGCCCCCGAATTTAGCCATGGCACCTTTCATGCCTTCCAGTTTGGAGCGAATTTCCGAGGCAGTGATTTTACCCTTGAGTCCCATCAATGCCGAATATTCGCCGGCGCGCCGCAGCTTATAATTATCCACCTTCTCCCCAATGGCCAGTGTGACGCAGGAATCCCAGGCCTGCTCGGCAGTCATGCGGCGCAAGATGGGGCCGGGAAAGTAATAGGGCTCACCAGCAACGACTTGCTTCGTTATGGCCTCGCGCTGGTAAGCCTGGGTGTTGCAGAGCAGGCGCATGAAAGCGCGAAGGTCGAACTTGAGCCGCACCATTTCATTGGCGAGGTGGCCGAGAAGCATCGGGTTGTTGGCGTCTGCGGCATTGTCGAGATCGGTCACCGGTTCTTTTACCGCGATACCGAAAACGAGCTTCCACAAACGATTTGAGATGGTCATGGCGAACCGCGGATTGCTCGGACTGGTCATCCATTTGGCAAATACAGCGCGGGGATTCTCTCCGCCGCCCTTTTTGTTCAGTGATGCTTCGACGGTTTTGTAAAGCTGGTCTCTGGATGCCTGGAGTTTCTGCATCGCCACAGGGTCATGCATAGGAAGCTTCTGCACGTCGGTTGCCGGCTCCCACTTTATCAGCTTCAAGGGGACGCTGTCGCCCGGTTTGCCATCCTTGTATTTGTAGTCATCCGGGAGCTTCACATCGTTGTAACCCATCTCGTGCACTTCAAGGGCATTGATCTGAACAAGTTTTTTTACCCGTTGGAGTTCTTCCTGCGTGAGCTCGCCCTTCAGTCCGGCAAGCATCTTTTTCGAGCTTTTCGTATCATAGGTTTCAGTGGTGCCAAAGAACGCGGCCATTTCAAAGAACTGCTTTTGCGTCCAATCGGCAAACGGATGGTCGTGGCACTGGGCGCAGGCGACATTCGCGCCGAGGAAAGTGCTCAGAGTTACAGAGAGATTGTCGAGCCTCATTCCCTTGTCGCGCAGCAAATAGCCGCTGGCACCGTTATTGATAAGCTTGCCACTGGCGGTCATGAGATCGAAGACGATTTTGTCATAAGGGCGGTTCTGCCAGATCTGGCTTTTAAACCATTCTTCGTAAGTGAAAAACTTGGCTTTCTGCGCATCGTCAGCCATCCGAAGCATGTCCGCGAAATAGCTGAACATGCGGGCGTTAAATCCCTCGCTGTTGATGAGCTTGTCAATGACCTTGGCCCGCTTCGAGGAACTGGTGTCGTTCAGGAAGGTCGTCGTCTCTTCCTTTGTGGGGATGCGCCCCACCAGATCAAGATAGACGCGCCGGCAGAACTGCTCATCGCTCGCGAGCGCGTTGGGTGTCACGCCCTTGGCCTTGAGACCATAGACGACGATCTCATCAATCCGCGCCGCAGCCTGCGCGACGTTCGGGTCGGCAGGGATGCCCAAGCCCTCGGGTTTCAATTGACGCGCGATTTCCTGATCACCCGGCAACAGCCGTTCCAGCGGAATACGATAAACGTAACCGTCCTTGGTCTGCAAAAATGCATTGCCATCTTCCACTCCGCGAAAGGTGGCCGTAATTGTCCTGCCCTGTGTATCACGCCAGATGCGCAATACATTCTGCGACTTATCCAGAGGGGCAGGTTCCTGAGCAAATGCTGCCAAGGGACAGAACCAAGCCGTCATACAGAGAATGAAATTTCTGATTTTCATGAACAGCAACAGGTTGAGGTTGTTATTTATCTGCTGTTGAAACGAGTCAACAGGAGGAATATATCATATATTTCCTAAGAATAGAGCGCCTGATTAGAATCAGCGCTGAAGATACCTGCCATACCTGCGGGCAGGGGGCTTCACGTAAGGAAAAATATCTCGGCAGACCAACCTGCCAAGCAGTTCACGCTTCCTTTTTCTTCCTTTTCAGCATCCAGATTACTGCGCCAATGGCGAGCAATACACCGCCAACCATTGGGATGTTACCCATGATGGTGCTCATGATGCCGGGTGCTTCCTCCGCAGGTGGGGGCACAGTCTTCGGCGCAGCCGCTTTTGCCGCAGCGGCTTCCTTGGCCTTTTCGACCGCTTCTTTTTCTTTCTTCTCCTGCAATCTCTTCATTTCCTCAGCCACTGGATTTGTCGCGAGGGTTTCATTGCTCGGCTCGGTGGTCGGCGTGGTGACTGCGGTTTTGGCGGCGTTTTTTTGCTCCATTTGCGCAGCCTTCTCCATATCTTCGATCTTCTTACCAAAGTTCTGCACAATTGTTTTGTTGATCAAGCCGGGCATCTTGCTGATTTTATCGTAAATAACTTTGGCCTCGGGGAGATTGCCATCCGCTATGTAACGAATCATGGACAACACCGTCTCGGTCTCCTGTTGCAGACCCGCCAGATCAAGCGACTGGAGTTCGGCGCGCTCCTTCGCCACGGCGGCCAGGGCGTCTTGCAGACTCTTCTCGTCATACTTGGAGATTTCCATCCACTTCAACTTGTCCTTAGTCTGCTGATCGATGGCCGCCTTAAAACCTGCTTCTTCTTTGGCAATGGCCTGCATCGTCTTGGTCAGGTCATTACCGAGAAGCGTTTTTAATCCATTCTGCCGTTTCTGCTGCACGATAGGTGCCTCGGCAAGCATGCCTTTGAGTTGAGTCTCGTATTTCTTCAAAATGCCCAAGGCATCCTCAATGGCGTTAACGTAGTGCGGTGATGCTCCGTAGCCGGTGCGGAGCTTTTCAAACTCTCTCAGGGCGTGCAGATAGTTCAATTCCGTGCGGGATGCAGCCTCGGCGTTCATCTTCAAATGGAGATGGTAGGCTTCTATGTTATAGGAATCGCGTTTGACGGTGGCGGCGTCGATCCACTTGCCTTCCATCTTCAACTGGCCGGACAGAACTTTGCTTTTTTCATCGGCCAGACGGGCGATCATGGTTTCCGCCTCCTTGGCCTCCGCTGTGTCGGGATACTTCGCAACAAAAGTCCTCAGCCTGTCTTGGATGATGGCCTCATAATCCGCTGCGGATAACAAATCACCTGTGGGCATCAGCTTGCCCAATTCGCGCTCCTTAAACTCCAGCTCCGCAGGGGTCTGCCTGACTACGTCTGCAATGGCGGACTTGAGGATGGTCTTGGTGTCTTTGATTTTTGGAGTGAGGCGGTATTCGATCTGCATGGAGTCCTCATTCTCACTGATGATCTTGCACTCGATTTTTTCACCTGATTTGAGCGTGACGAAGTCAGCTCGGGACATGGCAGGCGCCAGCAGTCCGAGACAGGTCATTAGAAGAATGCTGGTGATTGATTTCATATTTCGTTTTAGATGATGCAGCACATGAATTTCGTGTCAAATCATGACGATTCTAAACATTTCCCCTTCCGAGTAAAGCAGCATTGTGCCCTGCCGAGACCATTTGAATATTTCATCATCCAAAGTGAAATGCTTTACCGATCTCCGCCGTATTACGCTCCTCATATTTCCCATGAACCATCTGATCTTCACCGCACTCGCACTCTCCCTCACATCAATTCTCCTTGCTGACACAACGCCAAGCCCGGTTTCTGTAACCATCAAGACGAAGCCGGCGCAAATGAAATACGATCTACAGCGCATCAATGCCGACACCGGTGCCAAGGTCACAATCACTTTGCAGAACGACGACGACCTCCCCCACAATCTTGTGGTCTGCAAGCCGAAGG
>JAYVZW010000239.1:0-5622 GCA_043783015.1 Verrucomicrobiota bacterium | reverse complement strand
CGATATACCACATGTCGCGACTCGTCACCATGCCGACGAGAACATTGCTCTGATCGACAACGGGGAAGCCGCTCACGCCGCGCTCGCGCATCAACTGCGTCACTTCGCTCAAGGTCATGTCCGGCCTTACGGTCAGCGGGTCGTGAATAACAGTGTTTTCCGAGCGCTTCACCCGCGCGACTTGCTCGACCTGGTAGTCAATCGGACATGCGCGGTGAATCACGCCCATGCCGCCCTCGCGAGCGAGCGCGATGGCCAGCTCGCTTTCCGTGACCGTGTCCATGGCAGAGGACAGCACGGGAATATGAAGCCGCAGGAGCGGCGTGAGTTGCGTGCCCAGTTCCACTTCTCCCGGCAGCACGGAGCTTTTGGCCGGGAGGAGAAGCACGTCATCGAATGACAAAGATAACGATAGATCGCCCATAGGTTACTGAACACACGCCGCGCGGGTTGTCAGCAAGAAAATATTCCCGTGTGAATCAAAGAGACTGCTCCCAAGTTCAGCGCCTTTTCCGGCGCAGCCTCGCGTGCGGCCCTTTGCGCCCTCGCGAAGCGCAAGCCCTCGATGATCCAACAACAAGTGGCATCCGCAGGGAGTCCGCGGAGGCGCGGACTTTGGCACGCGAGGGCGCGTGCGCTCCAAAAAAACTCCGCTCGCTGCCAAGGGCACGAACTTGTTAGCCCGCACTGGGAAGCGCTGATTAATCGCAAGTAGAAGCGACGCCACCGTCGCTTCTCCCAGTGCAGCAAGCGACGAGGGCGTCGCTTCTACCCTTTGTTCAGCGTTTCCCCAGAGCTATCCCCCTAAAGGTAAGGCAGTGTGGCGTTCGGCCCGCAGACATCGTTGACATTCGGGTTAGCATCGCCCAAAGACAGGCACGGCATGAACCAGCTCTACTACGGCGACAACCTTTACGTCCTGCGCGAGTCCATCGCGCCGGAGAGCGTGGACCTCATCTACCTTGATCCGCCGTTCAACTCCAAGCGGGACTACAACCTCCTCTTCAAGTCGCCGAAGAATATCTGTAGGCCGGTTGTGTCAACCGGCGAAACACCCAAAGCTTCGGCGTCTGGCACAGACGCCCTACAAGAATACAGCCAGTCGCAGATCACCGCCTTCGAGGACTCATGGCATTGGGGCGAGCAGGCGGAGCGGGAGTTCGATGAACTGCTGCACCAGCGGAACAACGCGGTCGCGGCGATGATGCAGGCTCTGCGCGCCTTCCTCGGGGAGAACAATATGATGGCCTACCTCACCATGATGGCCAACCGCCTGCTGGAACTGCATCGCGTGCTCAAGCCCACCGGCTCACTCTATCTTGCCTTTGGTTGTCAGGAAACGCAGTTTTGAAGTGCTACGAAATTCAAAATCTATTGATTATGGCTCGCCCTTCGACATCAACCCGCCTTTCGGACGATGCATTGAATCTTGCGCGATGTCCGCATTGCAGCATCGCAAACCCTTATCTCAAGAGTGTGCATCGTTTTGCTACTAATAACTCCAACCAAACCTCGGCGAGATCGTGGCGTGTCTATGTCTGCTCAAAATGTGGCGGCGCTGTGCTGGGATGGGCATTTAGCGACGAACATCCGCTTTCAGAGATTTTCCCAGGGCAGGAAGCAATTCAGGAAGGCCTGCCCGCGAAGGCTGAATCATTTCTCAACCAAGCGATCGAATGTCTTCACTCACCATCCGGTGCCATTATGCTTTGTGCATCAAGCGTGGATGCAATGCTAAAGCAGAAGGGGTTGAAGGAAGGATCATTGAACAAAAGAATCAACGACGCGAAGGCAGCAGGCCTCATCACGGATGAGATGGCTCTTTGGGCCCATGATGTAAGACTTGATGCGAATAATGAGCGTCACGCCGATGAGGATGCTGCGCTTCCCACGGAGGAAGATGCGAAGAAGTGTATCGACTTTACTAAGGCACTTGGGCTTTTTATGTATGTCCTGCCTTCGATGGTCGAGCGAGGCCGCAAAGACGCGCAGTCACGGGGCACGTGATTCGTTCGCTGTAAACGGCACAAGCTCAAGCGACAGTGGATTGGCATTGATGTCGTGACGACCCACCTTGCCCACCTGATTGACCTGAATAATGATTTCTTGTGGCGCTCCGCACCGTAAGATGCAAAACTCACGCGGTGGCACTTGAAGACTTTCCAGAATTTATCCGCGAGAATTATGAACTCCATGAGTGGAGACACGCGTCGGCGATTCTGCAGGCTGATTTCTCAGACCAATGCGCGGACATTTATGATGTGCTCGGTCGCTTCCGGTTGCTAAAAAGCGCCATTGCTGTCGGTGGAGGTCGGAAGAGCGATGTGGCTGGCTGGATCGACAGCGAGTTTGAGAAGAAAGGATGGGCGGAACGCCACTTCGACACGAAGATTGTTGTGGATGAGTCAGAGTTTAAGAGTCCAACGCACAAGGTCGATTGCTTCAAGAATCGTGTCGCTCTAGAAATTGAATGGAACAACAAGGATCCATTTTATGATCGGGACCTCAATAATTTCCGGCTGCTGTTTGAACTTCGCACCGTCTCGGTGGGGATCATCATCACGCGCTGTGATGAGCTTCAAAGTGTCGTCGCTAAACTTGGGCGCGGGGAATCGTTTGGGGCATCGACGACTCACATGAGTAAACTTCTGCCGCGCATCGAAGGCGGCGGTGGTGGTGGATGCCCGATCATTGTCTTTGGAATCACATCAAAACTTTATGTCGAAGATTGTTAGCATCCACTCGCCTGAGCCTGCCCCCGCCGAAGATCTTCTTCAGAAGGTCGAAGGCCGATATTCCACAATCGTGGCAGACCCGCCTTGGCGCTTTCAGAATTCCACAGGCAAGGTCGCGCCAGAGCATCGGCGGCTGCTTCGCTATCCGACCATGGAACTCCAAGAGATCATGGATCTTCCCATCGGGAAACTCGCTGCCGCTCAGTCTCATCTCTACTTGTGGGTTCCCAATGCCTTGTTGCAAGAAGGTCTTCAAGTGATGAAAGCGTGGGGGTTCACCTACAAATCAAACGTGGTCTGGTTTAAGGTGCGGAAAGACGGCGGGCCTGATGGTCGGGGAGTTGGATTTTATTTCCGCAATGTCACTGAACTGATTTTGTTCGGTGTGCGTGGATCAATGAGGACGCTCAAGCCGGGGCGGACACAGGTGAATATGCTGGCAACGCGCAAACGTGAGCACAGCCGGAAGCCGGACGAGATCTACGACATCATTGAATCATGTTCGCCAGGCCCTTTTCTCGAATTGTTCGCTCGTTTCAAGCGTCTAGGTTGGCATCAATGGGGCAATGAAGACGTCGAGCAGAACTCTCTACAGAATGTGGCGCAACGGAAAGGTCACGTGGACCCTCAAATGCGGCTGCTGGAGGCACCGAGCGGGTATCGAGGCGGTGCGCCAAAGAAAGTTCGGACTGCAAACTGAAAGTATACTCCGCAAGCGCCGCATCCATCTTCGGCGAGATGGGCGCTAAATATTTGTTCAGCGCCTTTTCCGGCGCAGCAAAAGTGCAGCCAGCCCCGCTGAGATCATAACTGCGCGTGAAGGCTCCGGCACTACGACGAGAACTCCAGAACTGGTGAAGTGGCGCACGTCCCAACCGAGTCCTCGCGCCGAGAGGTCGGGCAGAAAGAGATCGCCACCGCCGGCACCACCGGAGCGGATGGTGGTTCCCGAATTGAAACTGCCCACAACGATGCTGTTCCAGTCCAGCAAATCATAGACGTCGCCAAGTAGAGCTTGGCTGACGTAGCCGTTGTCCAGCACCTGAATCAATCCCGCGGCGTTAGTGCCGAGGGTGAGCGTGCCGTTGACGGTGATGCTGTCATGGTTGCCGGGCGTGGCGCTGTTCCAGGTGGCGACGTTGGCGGCGAGGTAGGCGATGTAGGCGGCGGAGCCGACAGGGTTGCCGCCGAATGTCCCGGCGGTGGCGGTGCGGGTGGTGATCTGGAGAATCGTCTGCGAATTGTTGTTGAGGTTGAGGTTGCCATTAAAGGTCAAGGCGCCGTTGAGATTGCCGCCGCTGTCCCCTGGCTTTAACGAGGCGACACCACGAATGACGTGATTGGTGACATTGACTGTGCCGCTGATGGTGCCGGTTCCGGCAAGTGTAGCCGCATTCGTGCCATCACCCACGGTAGTCACTCCGGTGCCGGTCTGGCCGCCGCCGCTGACGCCCGCTTGCAGCGTGCCGCCAACAACGTTGGTGCCGCCGCTGTAAGTGTTCGTCCCGCTGAGCGTGAGCGTGCCCGCGCCGGATTTCGTCAAGCCGCCGCTGCCCGGCCCGATGATGCCGGAGACGGTGGTGCTGCCGCTTCCGGCGATGGTGAGGAGATTGGTGCTGTTGCTGACGTTACCACTCACGGTCAGGAGGCTCCCGCTGTTGTTGGTCCATGACTGGGCCGCGCCGAGCGCCACGTTGGTGCTGATGGAGTGGGCGGTAGATCCGCTCTGAACGGTGATGCCGCCAGTGCCCAACGTCAGCGTATTCGCGCCGCCGATGGTCACGGAGCTGGAGGCTGCGATGGTGCCAGTGCCGGTGAAGGTCAGGCTCTTGATGGAGAAGTCCTGGCCCAGTGTGGTTGTGAGATTGGCGACGCTGTTGGCGGTGAAAATTACATCCGTGACGCTTCCCGGAAGCTGGGCGGTATTAGTCGCGCCCGTGGCATCGGTGCTGAAGTTCGTCGTGACCAAGCTGACGCCGAAGGAGTTCCAAAATGTGTCCTGACTTCCGGTCCAGTAAGCCGTGGTCGGGATGACATTGGAAGTTACAATTAACTGCTCAAACGTGGAGGAGATGGTGTAAGTGGTCAGTGAGAAGGCGTGACCACCAAAGGCGGTGCTGCCAGCGCCCAGTGTGAAAGCACCCGCAGGGGCGCTGCCGGGCGCGGTGAAGGTGAGCAGGTTGTAAGTGCCGGTGGCGATGTTGGTGCCAGCAAGCTGGTTCAGATAGATGACCGCGCCGCCCGCGTTCAGCGTCAGTTTTTTTCCCACAGCGATGAGGTCGGTGGTGGAGTTGCCCAAGTCAAAGTTCAGAATGGAGGGATTGCCCGCTGTGCCGCCTAGGGTCAGGTTGATGGTGGCTGAGTTGTTCGCGAGAGTCAGGGTGTTGATCGCGCCGCTCTGCAGGCTCAAGGTTCCCTGCCCCAAAGGTGTGCCACCGGTGTTGCCGCCCATGATGGTGAGGCCACCCAAAGTCGTGGTGCCGATGGTGTAGTTTCCATTGATCTGCAAAATGGCATTGCCCGATGAGGCGGTGGGCGTGGTGCCGCTGCCGACGGTCACGATGGTTCCCCCGAGCGAGCCGCCGCTGCCCAATGCCAGCGTGCCCAGATTCACAGACGTGGCCCCTGTGAAGGTATTGGCTCCTGTGAGCGTGAGGATGCCCGTGCTCGTTTTCGTGAGAGCGCCCGCGCTGGCCCCATTTTGCAACACTCCGGCGAAGGTGCCATCGTTCACGGTGAGGTTTGTGCTGTTGAGCGTGGTCACTCCCGCGCTCGCGCCGTTCAAGGTGCCGATGGTCGCGGTCGCGCTGTTGAAGCTCACCGCGCCATCAGCGGTCAGCACCGTGCTCGTTGAAATTGCGCCGCCGCTTACGATGGAAAGCGTTGC
>JAYVZW010000238.1:0-5668 GCA_043783015.1 Verrucomicrobiota bacterium | reverse complement strand
GGAAACATTAGGCGGTTTTACGACAAAACCCCGACGATCATAGATGCGCTGATTGCACCCATACCAGATGACATTCTCCGCAGTTATCCTCGTATCTTAAAAGCAGCCGTGAACGCGCGTTCATGGCGGGAAACTGGTGAAAAGCCCAGCGACGATTTGTTTGAAAACATTTCGGATGATGATTTCTAGACTATCCGCACGCATGTCAACAGTTGCGGTTGATTGGCATGTATGCCGCCTTCCAACAATTCATGTCTGATGAAGACGTGGGCATTGATCTGTCGAGGGATTATGCGGTGGCGAAAGGTGCTTGAAAGTAGAACCTAGCCACCTACATTTGATCGACGAAATATGAGCAGACAGCCCTAATGAAACGGGTCATGCATGTTGCGCATGGACATCCGTCTTGGCCGGAGCAAGGCGCACAAGTCAGAATGGCAAATGACACCTGTTTGCTCTTTTGCGGTGCAAGTATGTGATTAAAAAATATATTTTAACATACATGGCAGACCACTCTTGAGCATGGGTGAAGACCAGATAAAAGGAGGCGAGTGCCGCTCCGTGATTTGGGACTTCCTGTCGAAACAACGGCTCCTGCCGCCAACTTGGCTGAAGGAGTTTTGGGAAGTCTGTGCCGCGAAGCTTCTTCTGTGGTTTGGTTTGTCAGGGCACACAACCCTTCCGCATGGTTGTGGTTGACGCTCGGATGGCCAAAACTCGGGAGCGCCGCAAGATTGAGAATCTGGGTAGTGAAAGCAGAAGACTCCCACGCATGGGGAACCCCCGCGCTAAGCCCAGCCCTAGCAAAACGCCTTGCTTGGCTGACGGAGCTGCATTCTTCAGGCAGATTTGAAGGCGTCGGAGCTGCTCCAGGCAGTAACGATGAACGATTGGCAAAGCTGCTGAAGGAATACGAGGGCGGTATCGCTTGGGCGCTCTACTCGGATCAACGAGGAACTTCAGTGCTTGCCACAATTTACACTTCAGGTCCACTGAAGGCGGAGGCCGATGTTCGCGTCTGCTTTGACTGGAACTATGGTGATCCAGCACGCCGCGTAGAAAACCTCAGCCAGTGGAACGCAGCGTCATGGCCTTTGGCCGACACTGCAAATGGCATAGCATCAGCGGCAAGAGCGTGGATAGCGGATTCTTCCGGTGCTCCTGCTGTCTTTGAAGAAGTCTTTGAGGCTGAAGACAGCATCACGCAGATTGCGAAAGATGATAAACTCTATGTCCATCAGAGGAACGCCGTCGATGAATGGTTTTCCCATCAAGGCCGGGGGTTGTTCAAAATGTGCACTGGTTCGGGAAAGACGATCAGCTCGTTAGCTGCGGCGCAGGAGTTGGCGGCGTCTTTCCACGAGCGCTGCGAAAAAGCGCCACCAGTCATTGTGACCGTTCCCACCCAAATTCTCGCAGACCAATGGGTGCAGGAAATCGAACGATTTGGATTTGCCCGCCCGCTGAAAGCTTGGCATTCAACCAGCGAATGGGTCGCCCGGATAGGGCCTTGCCTAAATACGGTCGTAGGAACAGGGCCAAATTTTATTGTCACCACATATTGCACTTTTGCAGATGACCGCTTCCAGCAGCGACTTGCTCAAGCGGGCCGTGAATGCCTGTGGATTGCAGATGAGATGCACAATCTCGCCTCTACCAGATTGCGCCAGGTGATGAAAGCAGCCGCGCCCATTTTCCGCTGGCGACTCGGGCTAAGCGCAACGCCGGAGGTTGAAGGCAACCCAGAGGCAACAGCGAGCCTGCTGTCGTATTTTCATCCTGTGTGCGCCAGTTACGAGCTGGAAGATGGCATCAACGATGGAGTTCTCTGCCACTACAACTATTTTCCAGTTCCCGCCTATCTGGGCGATGAGGAGAGTGCTCGCTATCTCGATGTGCTTGAAAAACTTGAAAAGCAAGAAGGGCGCTCTGAACTCTCCCTCTACAATCAGCGCCGGGAAATTCTGCGCACATCAAACGTGCAGATTCACGCATTCACTGATTTGTTACCAAGCATTCTTACACAGAACGGAAGGATGCTGAGTCACACGCTGGTGTATTGTCCTCCCGGCTATGAGAAAAAGAACGCTGAAGAAACCGACGAATTGCCAGATGAGGATGAGGGCGACCGACGATTGCTTGCGAAGGTAGTGGAAGTCATTCGCCAGACCGGCCTCAGCCCTGCCTCAATTCTGGGTGGCACTCCTGCGGCTGAACGTCCGCGGATCATCCAACGCTTCGTGGCGGGCGACACGCACATGCTGTGCGCAATCGGCTGTCTTGATGAAGGTGTTGACGTGCCTGCCATACAACGTGCCATCGTGCTCTACAGCGTAGATCGGGGAAAGCAGTTTATTCAAAGACGTGGCCGAATACTTCGCAAAGCCAAAGGGCAGCATAAAATTGCAACCATTTACGACATCGTTGTGCTCCCAGGTAGTTCGCCCCTGCCAGAGAGCGTTACAAAGCAACTTCTTGCCAAGGAATTCCGACGTTATCGTGAATTTGCTCGGCTTGCTGACAACAAAGCGGAGGCCAGCGCCATCATCGAAACTGCGCTGGCAAAAGTTGCCAACCCATCTCTCACCTTCCTGCAATAGTTCCCCGTCATGAGCAATTACACTGTAAAGCCAAACCCATTTCAGAAAATTCTGGCCAAACAGCCGGAACTGAAAGAATTGTTCTCGTGGACTCTAAACCAGTTTGTCGCTCAGAAGGTAGGCGGCAAGCCCCAGAGCGAGAGAGAGCAGCGTGAGGGCATCAAAAAGGCCATTTTACAGAGCCTCAATAAATCTTCCGAACAATGATTTTTGAACGCCTCATCTTGACGGACATTCTAGGCTTCAGCGGACGAAATGAAATCGTCCTGCCTGACGCCAGCAAGGAAACTACGCTCACAGTAATACTCGCGCCCAACAGTGCAGGGAAGACCAATATTCTACGGGCGCTTCATTTTCTACTCTACAACAAGCTCCCGCAGGTTGAGCGCAGCAATGCACATAAAATCATCAATGACCATCGGCGTGCGCTCACCGAACCCGGCAAGAAATGCGAAGGTTTTATCGAGGCCAAAATGCTCATCGGCGATAAAAGCCACACATTCCGCCGTCGCATCGTAGCCGCCCGCGCAGATAATGACCGCTGGAACAGCGAAATTAAACTCGATTGGATTCGCCACGAAAAAAACGGCGACATTGAAGTGACCCGTAACGACCCCAAGACCCAGGTAGAAGCAGAGGACTACGTTGGCCGATTGGTTGAGCCAGAGCTTTTTGACTATTTCTACTTTGAAGGTGAAGCATATGCCAAGAAACTTGGCGAGCGGAACAACAAGGACGACCTTTCAAAGGCCCTCAAAAGCCAGTTGCATAGCGAGCGCTGGAAAGATGCGCAGCGCACTGTGAAAAAAATTGCGGATGAGTTTCGAGATGAAATCAAAACTCTCACCGTCAAGGACAGGGCATATCAAGATGCTGCCGCTCATGAACAGCGTATCGCTGGGCAAGTGGAGCATCTGCGAGACGAATTCAAGAAGGCAGGAGAACTCCACGATGCAGCGATAGAAAAATATGCGGACCTGCAACGCAGGCTGATTTCAATCGCAAGTGGCACTGACCACAGGGACACTGCCAAGCGTCTCGAAGCCGCAGCAAATGAACTAAGCGGACAAAAGACAAAGCAGGTTCGGTCTGAATCCCAAATTCTTCAATTGATAGGCGCTTCCAGAGGGCTGCCATTTCTGCAATGCGCGATCCCACCGGCAAAGGAAGTCCTTGCAGAAATGCGCCGAGACAATCTTTTGCCCGCTGACCTTTCGGAGCCTTTTCTGAACAGGCTGCTGGAGAACAACCTTTGTATTTGCGGCAGGAACTTGGATAGCATAACGGCAGCAGAAGCTCGCACCTGCATCGAAGTTTTCAAAAGCCGATCTATGGCGCGGGCAACGAACGAGGCGTTGATGAAGCTTCTCAACGCAATTGATGGCCCGCTGTTCAATGATAGCAAAAGGATCTCAGATGAACTCGCGTCCCTGCTGCATGAACGAGCTGAATCCATCGAGACTCAGCGACATCTTGATGCCACAATTCTCCCGCTCCGTGAGCAACTGGACAAATCTAATCACGCAGAAATTGAGCAAATCCAAAAAGACCAAACTTACTGGGCGGCGGAAGCAAAAAAGCAGGGGGCACACAAAGACGATCTCGAACAGTCGTTAAAGCGCCAAGAGGTCGGTTTCAAGCAGGCGAAGGAGGAAAGACAGAAGGTCGAGCGCGGCACGGAGCGGCGTGGCATTCAATCTCTCACACAGGCTCGCGACCGCGCAGATGAATTGCACGACCTCATAGGATTGTCCCTGTCAGCACTGGAGAGCAGCTTGCAGGAGAATCTTCAGGCGACGGTGAGTCTTCTTTACGACACCGCAGCGAACGACGGCACGCACGCATTGATTTCACGAAGCCTCCTCCCGGAAATACGCAAAGGCGATGACGTTCAATACAACGTGGGCGGCGGGCTACAGCAGCTCCTCGCATTGTCACACATCATCGGGCTGACCGAATTGAGGAAGCGCCTTTGGCATGACCTCAAGGGAATTGGCATTTTAACACCCCGAGCCGATGACCAATCCTTTTTCCTCGACTCGGTATTTGCTCCAACCGATCTCGGCAATGCACGGCTGATTGCGGAATTCCTCCCCGGCAAAGCTCGCCAGATGGTCGTTCTCCTAGCGCCGCAGCAATGGCACATAAACATCCGCGAGCCATTAGAGAAAGCCGCAAACAAGGTTTATCGGCTGCACCGCTACACTTACCGAGAACCCGTGGATGCCAGCGACTACCGTGTCATCTGCCGAGGGAAGGAAATCGAACTGGTCACGGTTGACCAGCCAGAAGGAACTGCATTCACCAAAATTGAGGAGATTGTATAATGGCAACAATACGTATTCCAACGGAAGCAGAACCACTGGTGAAGTATTGCCGTGGCGCTGTTGATGCGGTGAAACAGCCGATATTTGCAACCTACGCTGACCTTTTGCTCTTCATTGCGTCATACGGCTACCATTGCTCTGCCGGCAAACGTCCAAAACGCTTGAGGGAAGGATTGAAACATCCCGCTCCTATTGAGCTGGATGTTTTTCAGAACAACGGTGACCGCTGGCAAATAGTCAATCTTCTTGGCCTTGCCGTGACCGAGGGTCACGATGTGGCACGTCGCATGGACGAACTGGTGGCAATAATTGAAGATTTGGCCGCAGCCGGTGGCGCAGAGCTGAGTCGCCTGTTGAAGCGAAGCAATGTGGAACAGTTTCCATTCGACCTTGCGGAAATCCTTTCCAGCCCCACTCCCAAAAAGTCCTAACCCAAACATTCTATGGAAATTTCCCGCACTGGCACATGCCCTCGCTTTGTCGAATACATCACGAAACAGGCTCTCATTCCCAAGAGTGGCCAGCTTACGCAGGAGTTCCAAAGAATTGTTGAATACGGAGGTTTCCAGTGGATTGACATCCCGAGCTATCAACGCGGCATCGTTTGGGATGACGAGAAGTTCGAGGAGTTGCTTTCCAGCACTTCCATCTTCATTGGGAACGCCATTTTTGGTGCATTTCCCGCTGACCGCACAAGGCCAGAATTCTCTGCGCTCCCTTCCACTGTAAATCAATACCTCA
>JAYVZW010000237.1:0-5692 GCA_043783015.1 Verrucomicrobiota bacterium | reverse complement strand
AAAAAGGCCGCACCTGGAGCAGTGGCAAAGTCATCATCGGATTCAATGATGGCAGCGTGGAAGTCTTGCCGCTGGTGTCCACCAAAGGCGAGCACGTGGGCTTGCGCCCCCGCGCCGATGGCACCCCGATTTTCCCCGATCCACCGCCCGGACAGAAGTATGAGGTTTTGGATGTGGCGCGGTGAGGCTCTGAGTTTAGGGCCAACAGGCGACGGTTCATTCATGTTTCCAGTTTCATTCCCTTTTGCCAGCGCCGCACAAGCTGCTAACATCGGCCCATGAAATTCATCTTTGCCGCCTGCCTGGCACTCGCCCTCAACGCATCGGCGGATGAAGCAACCCTGCGGCGCGATCTGGAAAAAACTTTCTCGGAATGGCGCACGGCAATTTCCACCCATAATCTCGCGAGCTGGCAGCAGCGCACCGCCAGCAGCCGCCAGTTGCTCACGCGCAATCTCATCGTGAGCCAGAAGCAGCCGTTCCCGCAGGCACTTTTTGATTTCCCGCTCCACGCGCCAGAGACGAGCACGCTGCGTTTCATCAAGGCCGAAGAAAAGGGCGCGACTGCGAATCTGCTTTTTTTCGGAAAAGCGGATCTCGGCATTCCCGACCCCGGTGAAATCCCGGAACAGCTGGTGCTGCTCAAGTTCATCAATGAAGCCGGGCGCTGGAAGTTCGATACTGTGAAGCTGATCAATCTCGAATCCGCGCCGGAAATTCTCGCTACGCTGAAAAATGGCAATGCCGCCACAGCGCTCAATATGCCGGAGTTCTCGCCCACAGGAATCGTGCCGCCCACTCCCAAGGCATGTCCTTCACCCGATCACATGGCGGCCTTGCAGATCACCTCACTCGGCTACGCCACCAGCGCGACGGTCAATGGCTTTGCTGTTCCCGTGGTGCGCGATGCCGCCGAGCAGCATCTCATCATCGGCGGACTCAAGGACGGGGAGAATGCATTGACGCTGGAGATCAAGCCCACGCCCGTGGCCGAGGGCAGTGCGCGCCATTTCGAAGTCAATGCCATCGTCGTCACCGGTAACGAGAAGAAACCGTCAATCCGGGTGTTCAACTGGAAGCCGGAAGGCGAGACCGCTCCCGAGTTCATTGAGAAAAAAATCTTCGTGAACAAGATCACGCTGCGGCCGGAATAAACACCAGGTTCACTTGAGCAAGCCGTTGAGCAGGCTGGCCCCGGTCTCTTTGAGAAGATCCTTGATGTCATTGAGCACATTGTCCAGGCTGACTTCGGGCTGCGAGAGTTTGCCGCGCGATTTGAATTTCAAGACCAGGCGCTTCTGATCATCCAGCAACGTGGTATTGAGCAGGCTCATGGCCAGGCTGGCGATCGTGTCACCGTATTTCACCGCCAGAGCCTTTTGCGACTGGCTGAGAATATTTGCGCTTACATCTGCATTCACCAGAAGGATGCCGTTGGCCCGGTGCTCGTCCTGGTGTCCGTTGAACCAGCTCCCATCAGCGAGGGTGATTTCATATTGCGGGAAAACTAAGCGCGTGTCTTTTTTGACGATGAGCTTATCACGCACGCGATGGATTTCCGTATCCGCATCCTCTCCCAGCACACCGCCAAGGGCGATATTGCCAAGGTCAAGGCCGTAGTCCTTTAGCTTCTTGGAGTCATTCTCGCGCATCTGCTCCTTCATCGGCGTGCCCCCGAGAACTGCGCCTTTCTGCAATTTTACCCTGAGCCAGACGTCGGGGCTCCATTCTCCGCTTTGCACATCGAAGGGCTTCAATGTCCCGTCTCCACGGAAGGTGAAATCCATGAGGGGAAGGACAACTCCTGTTTTCTTCAAAAGAATTTGTCCGTCAAATTCCATCTGACAGCGGTTATGCTTAGCGAGATCAACGGGATTCACGTCCATGTCCTTGAGGTCGAAACGGACATTCTCGATCATCATTCGTGTGCCATGCCTCTCATCGCTGAAGTCCAACTGCGCATTTGAGATACCAGCCACGTCAACCATCACGGAAACCGGAAGATCACCGGCATGGAACGGCCGTTCTTCTTCCTCAGCTTTCGTCCCCGGTTCTTTCTTGTCATGCGGCTTCTTTCCCTCAGCTGGATCGGTTGCATGGGATTGATCATCAGAAGTCAGCTTTTTTTTGTTCGGCGAGACGAAAATCGGCTGCAGCGAATTGCGCCCCTCTTTGTCGAAGCCACCCCGAACGCCCACTCCCTCAAATTTTAAGCTCTTGATGTTCACCTTACCCTTGATCAGATCGGAGAGCTCCACCAGAAGCACCGCGCGCTCGGAAGAGACAGCCACGAGATTATCATCCAGCTTCGCGCGTAGTTTCACGGGTTTCTCAACTTCAGAATCTCGCGGGGCGAACTTGATGCCGAGCAATTCCACTTTGGCGGGCGAACACAGGATGCTGGCGCTGGAACCGTCGATCTGCACGCGGCAGTTCAACTGCCGCTCGATCTGGGCGATGAGCGCCTCTTTCTCAAAGCGCGACTTCAGCCAGGCCTGACCGCCGAAAATGCCACCGAGGGCCACGAGGACGAGCACGCCGAGAACATAGAGCACCTTCTTTTTCATGATGTGACAGGATACGAAGCAAACTTGCAATCACAAATGACAAACGACACCGGGCGGGCAATCCGTCTTTTATGATTTGGAATTTGTGATTTGCCCCGCTCTGCGCAACATCCGTTCATGTCATCCCCCGTCCGAGTCCGCTTCGCCCCCTCGCCCACCGGTTATCTTCATGTCGGAGGCGCGCGCACGGCCCTCTATAACTGGCTGTTTGCGCGGCATCACGGCGGGAAGTTTATTCTGCGCATCGAGGATACGGACGAGGCGCGAAACACCGAGGAGGCGCGCCGCGCGGTCTTCGACGGCATGAAATGGCTCGGACTCGACTGGGATGAAGGTCCCGAGGCGGGCGGCGATTGCGGGCCGTATTTTCAAAGCCAGCGCAAAAGCATTTACGATTCCCATCTGGCGAAACTCGAAGCCGCCGGGCGCGTCTATGAGGACAATGGCGCGATCCGGTTCAAGTTCAGCCGGGTGCCTATCATGGTGCCTGATCTTGTCTGTGGCGATGTCCAGTTCGCCGCAACCGAGGAGCCGGACATGACCATCCGACGCCCAGACGGCAGTTACATTTTTCATTTCGTCAACGTGGTGGACGATATTGAAATGCGCGTCACCCATGTGCTGCGCGGCGAAGATCATCTGCCGAACACCTGGAAGCACATTGATCTTTACCGTGCACTCGGCAGCGAGCCACCGCGCTTCGGCCACATTCCGCTTTTGCTGAATCCCAGCGGCTCAAAGATGAGCAAGCGCGACGAGGGCGCGGGCATTGAAAGCTACATCGAAGCCGGATTTCTGCCGCAAGCCGTTTCCAATTATCTCTGTCTTCTCGGTTGGACACCAAAACTCGATGGTGAAAAATTCTCCACCGAGGAAGCAGTGCGGGCCTTCGACATCGGCGACGTGCATCACAGCAACGCCCGGTTTGACATGGTCAAATGCACCTGGTTCAACCAGCAGCATCTGCGCGATCTCGCCGGTGCGGCGCTGGTGGATCACGCACGTCCGTGGCTGGAGAAATCCGGGCTGCGCGTGGATGATGACGCCTATGCCGCGCGGGCCTTGGAGAGCGTGAAAGAAAAGGTCAGCCTCGCCAGCGAGTTCTCCGGCTGGGTGCATTTTTTCTTCCGCGAGGATTTCCCGATCGAAGGTGAAGCCATGACGAAGCTTAAAGCGAATGCGCAGAACCCCGCGCTTCTATCCGCGCTCGGCGATAACTTGTCATCCTGCGCCGACTGGAACGAGACCGGAATCACGGAAGCGATCAATAGCGTCGCCGCCTCGCAGAAGGTCAAACCTGGCGCGTTGATGCCCCTGTTGCGTTTCTCGCTCAGTGGCCAAACTCGTGGCCCGGATGTGAAAGTGATGATGGGCATTCTGGGAAAGGAACGGGTGATCGCCCGGGTGAACCGTGCTATTCAGATTTTTATGCAATCGTGAATGGGCATAAATTTTTGGAAGGGCATCGCGTTTATGCTTCATCCCCGCGCATTGACATCAAAACGTCTAAATGCGAAAGGCTAGCATGAAAACCACGCTGGACCTGTTGGTGCGTCCCATGCGCAGCCCACTGCCTGCGCCCCGGCGTGCCAGCGGAAAAACCATTCGCGCTCTGAGCAACGCGCAAATTCAGAAGCTGCTAGACGCAGACAAGCCTTGCCCGAGGTGTCGCTCACCACTTTAGAATCCAGCATGTCGCAGCTCGTCGCTTTCCCCAATCACCGCTGGACGGACGCCCATCTCGCCGCACTTTTTGCATTTGAAAATGTTTGGGGCGAAACGCCTGCTCTGCGACCTGAAACGTGCTTTGATTTGTCCAGATGACCAACAAGTTCTACCCGCTCGATGATCTCCGTCGTTGGAAGTCCATCGCGCCCACGCTTCATCCACCTGCGCGGCTTGCGGTGATTGGCGATCCCATTGCGCACTCGCGCTCGCCGCAGATCCACAATCCGGCGCTTGCTGCGCGCAGCATTGATGCGCAATACATCCGCGTTCTGGTGCCACCCGGTTCGGTCTCGGATGCCTTGCAACTCTTCGCAGAGAACGGATTCATCGGAGTGAATTGCACCATCCCGCACAAGTTTGAAGCGCTGGAGGCAATGGATAAAATTGACCCGCTCGCTGCGCAACTCGGTGCGGTGAACACGGTGCTTATCCGCGATGGAAAAATAACTGGCTACAACAGCGACGGCCCCGGCTTTCTGCGATCAGTGGAAGCTGCCTTCGGCAAAAGCGTGCGAGAACTTCGTGTTCTTATCATCGGCGCAGGCGGCGGAGCGGGCCGGGCCGTGGCCGTGCAGTGCGCGCTAAAACAATGTCCTAAGCTGGTGCTGGTCAACCGCACGATTGAAAAGATCGAGCCGCTGTTGAACGAATGCCGTCAACTCTCACCGCTCGCTAAGATTCAAGCATGCACATGGACGGATGATGCTCTCGGCGAAGCTTTACGCGACTCAGACCTCGTTGTTAACGCCACGCCCATTGGCATGAAAGATACCGATCAACCTTTGTTCGACCACACGTTACTGCGGTCATCACATCTCGTTTTCGACATGGTCTATCGCAGTTCCGGCACCACGCCGCTCATCGATGCTGCGAGAGATGCGGGAGCAAAAACCTGCGACGGCCTCACGCTTCTGCTGCATCAGGGTGCAATATCATTTGGCCACTGGTTTGGCGAGCCTGTGCCGCTGGAAGTGATGCGGCAAGGATTGATGACTTCCGTTAGTTAACTGGCAGCGCAAAGTCAGACGGCTTCACACCACGCTTGAAGCCACGGAAGCCATAGGGGTCGCTAGTATTTGTTGAGTCCTTTGTGCCATACATCGTCGGCTCGTAGATGCCCACGGGTGTGACATCCGCCCTTGCGGGAACTTCCATGCCCAGCCCCCAATAGACGCCATTCACGACAAGACGGCGTAGGTCCTCGTTTTTCAAATCAATCGATGCGCCCATGGTGGTGCAGAGAATTTTGTTGGTCGTGCCGGCTGCGTTCTTCACTTCGCGAGTCCAGGCTATGGGCATCATCGGATTATTCACGGGCTGCTCCGCATTCTTAATCTTCTTCATATAATCAGCGGGAGGTGAACTCGGGTCCATGCCTTTGAGAACTTGCCCGCGCA
>JAYVZW010000236.1:0-17082 GCA_043783015.1 Verrucomicrobiota bacterium | reverse complement strand
GTGCTCGATATCGTTGTCTCTTACCGCAGCAACTACCGGGGGCATAAACATCACGCCCGCAAACGAGAAACCCTGCATCGAACGCTCATCGAAATCATCAGCACCAAACTCCTGGACAGGCGCCCGGGAAGACAGGAACCAAGAGCCCTGAAAAAACGACCCAAACCGTTCCCTTTGCTCACGGCTCCCCGCGCTCAATATGTCGAAATCCTCCACCGTTCCAGTTACCGCGCTGCGGCTTAACTAAGCACCATTCCGGCCTGTCCTCTCATTTCTGTATTATCAACGAGTTACGAAGAATATTATGGTTGTGTCGATACCGCTATCCAATCTCTGAACTTGTTTACTCTATGAGCCAGTGTATTGCGCGGGAAATGGTATTACAAAAAATACACTTTGATTGCTCGTTTATTGGCGGCGTTCAGCAGGGGGGGACTGAACTCGTTGTGTTACACCAATAAGCGCGCACTACACTAGGTAATAAGTTTTCTAGGGCCTTTTGGGAGTCATTTTTTGCCGCAAATTCATCACAAAAACATTGACTCGAGTCTGCTTTTCTTCGATCAGGAATTGTGTCGTTCTTTGCGTTACAGATATGACGCTATAAAGAATGCCAATAAAGCACCACTCGAGGTGGAACTCCAAACAGACCGATTGAAGTCAATAACCCGGAAATTCCCGCAGGGCCACAGAAATTAATGATGACTGGAACTTTGCCACCCCCTTCTTGAAGGACAGTTCCTCCATTTGCGGAGAGATGATGCCCGAACTGCTGCTCGACGAACGGCAACGCTCCGCCGCTATCTGGTGACTTGAACGTATAAATGCTATGAAATTGAAATCACTAATTTATTTTTTTAATGAACATTGAGAGTGGGCAAGGGTTATCCCGAAAAATGCGGCTCGATGGAGCACTTTCACGTGGCCTAGGCTTCCTTTATACTCAATCTCGGCACCGGCTTTTCGCGATCTTGATTATCTTGATCATGCCGGTGGCGGCCGCAGACTATCTCACCGGTGTTGAGCTGTCGTTTTCCATCTTCTATCTTGTAGCAATTTCAATTGCCACATGGTTTGCTGGTCGAAACTCTGGGCTGTTCATTTCGATAATCAGCGTCGGCTGCTGGCTAGCGGGAGACCTCGCAGCCGGAGCACGTTATTCCAGCCACTTTGTGCCGTGGTGGAATGCGATGATTACTCTTTCATTCTATTGTGCTATGGTAGTCGCACTATCAAGCTTGCGCAATTTGCACCTCCAGCTTGAGGATCGTGTTCGTGATCGCACCTTAGCGCTACGAAAAGAAATAACAGAACGGGAACGCCTTGAGAAGGCCCTGCTTGCTGTGAGTGAGCGTGAACAGCGGCGCATCGGGCATGATGTGCATGACAGCCTTTGCCAGCATCTCACGGGAGCGGCGATTGCAGGACAGGTTCTTGCCGACAAGCTGGAGGTGAAATCATTGCCAGAATCGTCCGATGCGGCGCAACTCGTTGCCATCATTGAGGATGGCATCGAACTTGCACGTAATCTTGCTCGTGGTCTTGCACCTGTGCAACTTGAGGCGGATGGACTTATGGCGGCGTTTTGTGAATTCGCTAGGACTACCACCCAGCGATTTGGCATTGATTGCAGTTTTCATGCCCCACACCCCGTCCTGATCAACAATCCGGAAATGGCAATTCATTTTTTTCGCATAGCGCAGGAAGCTGTAAGCAATGCGATTAAGCACGGGCGCGCTAGGCATATTGTCATCTCTTTATTGTTGGATAACGCCGAAGTTGAACTTTCAGTGAGCGATGACGGAAAAGGATTGCCTGATCCTCTTCAACCTACGAACGGAATGGGCCTGCACATCATGAGACACCGAGCAGCAATGATCGCAGGTTCATTTCAAGCTAAGGGATCCTACACGGGCACAATCGTGCGCTGCCGGGCCGCCCATCAAGCTGAGGGAGGTCTACGGTGACGACTGGCAACAAAAAGCGTAGGATTTTCTTAGTGGACGACCATCCCCTAGTGCGCGAATGGCTCACGAATCTAATTAACCAGCAACCTGATCTTGAAGTGTGTGGCGAGGCCGAGGACGCTCGGCGTGCGCTGGGCGAGATTGAGAGACTGCTGCCCGACGTGGCCATCGTGGACATCACGCTAGCATCGGGGTCAGGACTCGAACTGGTAAAAGACATCAAGAGTATTGCGCCCGGGATCGTCACCATCGTTCTGAGCATGCACGATGAGGCAACCTACGCGGAGCGGGCATTGCGTTCCGGAGCTCGTGGATATGTAACCAAGCGGGACACAACCAAAAAGATTATCAGTGCAATCCGGGAAGTGCTTGAGGGCCGGATTTTCATTAGCGACGACTTCAAGACATTTATGACTGAAAAGTTCATCAAGGGCCGCGTGGCGAAATCCTACGCAGATTGCCTGAGCGACCGCGAACTCGAAGTGTTCCGCCTTCTCGGGCATGGGATCGAGACACGCAAGATTTCCGAATCGTTGAACATTAGCATCAAGACCGTCCAAGTATACTGCTCACGCATCAAGGAGAAACTCAAACTTCAAAACGCCACGGAACTCTTGTGCGAAGCAGTGCGTCGGTGTGAGGCAGAGAACAAAAGCTGAAGGTTCCGCCCGTGTAGGATTGCGCCCTACACGGGAAATGGACACCGTCCGACATGCAAAATTGAGGGACGATGCGTAATTACCAGCAGTGTATCCACTGCCCCTTCCTCCACGCGCGAAGTCCATCCCAGCAAAGCTCTGTCAGCGCGGGCTTGGACTGGCTTCGGCGTGCCTGCTGCTTGCCACGCTCGGCTTCGCGGCCATGCCCCTGCCCAAGACGACGTCTTCAACCCAGCGACTCAGCCTCGGGCAGGCCAAGGACATCGCGCTGGACCAAAATCAAGACCTACGCACTGCGCGTGGTGACATTGAGGCGGCCATCGGCATGTTGGCCACTGCGCAGGAAGTTCCCAATCCGACTCTGAACGCCAGCATCTCGAAGATACGCATTGGGCAGTCGCAGAGCGTTGGCTTGGGCAACAGCTTCTTTGATCGGAATTACGACAATATTGTCGCCGTGAGCGAACTCGTTGAAATCGGCAAACGCACACCGCGAAAGATCTCCGCGAAGTCGGCTCTCGCGGCGGCACGCGCCAAATATGAGGAGACGCGACGTCAGCTTTATTTGTCCGTGTCGAGGGCTTATGTGGCAGCGCTTCTGGGGGATGAGAGCCTGCGTATTCTCAATGACTCGGCGGCGTCCCTTCGCAAGGAATCAAACATTGGCAAAGATCGGCTGAAGCTCGGTGATCTTTCGGTCTCGGACGAAGACCAGATTTTGATCGCGGCGGACCGTCTCGAACTCGACGCCAAAGTGGCTGCGAACAATGCCCTCGCTGCACGCATTCAGCTTCAGACCTTGCTCGGTGCGGGCACTCCGAACGGCGATGTGACGCTAACGGATCATTTGTCAGATTTCTCGATGACAGCGGATCATGCCGATGGCGAAAGGCCGGATATCATCGCTGCGGAGGCGCTGGTGCGGAAGTCTGAGGCGGACTTGAAACTGGCCAAAGCACAACGCATCCCCGATCCCACCATTTCGCTTCAATTCGAGCGCGAAGCACCGGACAACCTTCACTCGATTGGCGTCGCTGTTTCGTTCGCGCTCCCACTTTTCAATCGGAACAAAGGTGCCATCCACAGCGCTGAAGCCGCTTTGGATCAAGCCCAGGCGATGCTGGTCAAGACACATACCCAGGTGAACTCGGACATCACCACCGCCATCGCTGCTTACAAGGAAGCCTCCGCTCGGCTGGCTCGCTATGAAGAGGAGATCAAGCCCAAAGCCCGTCAGGTGCGGGAGTCCATCACCTTCGCCTATGAAAAAGGCGGCGCTTCTTTGCTCGATCTCCTCGCAGCGCAACGCAGTGACAACGACATCCGCGCTGCCACCGCGCAAGCCGCCGCCGACCGTGCCGCCGCCGCCGCCGCGCTCTCCTCAGCACGCAACCAGGCTTTTCGAACGAACAAATACAACAAGAAAACACCATGAAAACGAACATGCAAAAAATCATTTCCGCTGGCGCACTGGCACTCGCCGCCGTGCTCGTCTGCACGTCCTGTGGAAGCAAAAAAGACGTGTCTGTTGAAACCTCTCCAGAGAAACCGCTCCTCATTAAGGGCGTGCTTCTGAAGTTCCCTGATAATCATCCTCAGCTTGTCGGCATTCAGACCAGCGAAGCCCAGGCTGTGAAGGATGAAAAGGATCAGTTCACCGGTCGCCTCGTGTGGGATGAAAATGTGACCAACCGCGTCTTCTCGCCGCTTAAAGGTCAGGTCGAAAAGGTCATCGGTGAAGTGGGCAAGCGGGTAGCCAAGGGCGATGTCCTCGCCGTGCTGCGCTCCGCCGACCTCGGCCAGGCGCAGGCCGACTATCGCAAAGCCGAGCATGATTTCATCCAGGCGGGCAAGGTCAACGAACGCCAGCAAGCACTGCTCGCCCATGGTGCAGCGGCCACGAAGGACGCCGAAGCGGCGCAGGCTGATTACGACCGCGCCAAGAACGAAATGAACCGCACGAAAAAGCGTCTGGAAATGCTCGGACGCACGGACGGAGATTTCACCGATCTCTTCTCTGTGACCAGCCCCACCGCAGGAATCATCGTTGACAAAAAAATCAATATCGGCCAGCAAATCCGCGATGACATCATCCTCGCCGGCAGCTCGGATCTGGCCGCTCCACTGTTCATGGTCACAGATCCGTCGCATCTATGGCTTCAGCTCGACGTGCCTGAGAACGCGCTCAGCCGCCTGCGCCCAGGTCAGAACATCACGTTGCACACACCGGCTTACCCGGATCGTGAGTTTCACGGGAAGCTGCTCATCGTCGGTGCCTCGCTTGATCCGGTCACCCGTGTCGCGCGCACCCGCGCGACTGTGGAAAATCCCGAGGGGCTGCTCAAAGCGGAAATGTATGTGGATGCAATGATCGTGCGTCCGGCGGAACAGCTCACTTCCGTTGAGATCAACACGCGAGCCGTGATGTATCAGGACGGCAGGCACTTCGTTTTCATCAAGGATAACCCTTCCGCTTTTTCCCGACACGAGATCGAAGTCGTGCGCGAGAATGGCGACACCATGATCGTGAACAGCACCGATGTTAAGCCCGGCAAGTCCATCGTCATTGAGCGCAACCTGCTTCTCAATGAAGCCTTCAACGACGCTGCTACGGCTGAATCGACAGCCACGGCGAAGATCGCGGACAAGCGGTGATGCCCGGATGAAAAAGTTCATCGCCACCTTGCTTGACAACCGCGCGATCATCTGCGCGCTGCTGCTCGCCTACGCCGCTGCGGGTGTGATGTCCTTCAAGCACCTGCCCATTGAGGCTTATCCCGATGTCACGAACATCCAGGCGCAGGTCATCACGCTCTGGCCCGGTCATGCGTCCGAGGAGGTCGAGAAGTTCATCACCATCCCGGTTGAGAACCAGCTCAACAGCCTGCCGCAGCGCGCATCCATGCGTTCCATCAGCCTGTTCGGTCTCAGCGTGGTCACGGTCGTCTTTGAAGACGATGCGGAGAATTACAAGTCGCGCAGCCTTGTCAGCCAGGCGTTGACACAGGTGGTGCAAAATTTACCGACGGGCGCGCAGGCTTCGATTTCATCCGACAGCACTGCCGTTGGAGAAATCTTTCGCTACACCTTGCAGGCACCTCCGGGCTACTCACAGGTCGAGTTGCGCGCGCTGGAGGAATGGGTCGTGGAGCGCCAGTTCCGCACGGTGCCTGGTGTGGTCGATGTGAACGGCTTTGGCGGTCCGACGAAGCAATACCAGGCCATCGTCGATCCCGTGAAGCTGAAAAGCTACGGCCTCACGCTGAAGCAGATTGTCGATGCCCTGTCCGCGAGCAACAAGAACGCGGGCGGTGCCTACATCGAACGCGGCCAGCAGATGTTTATCGTGCGCGGTCTCGGCTTGATTCAAAACCTCGATGACATCCGCGCCACCGTTCTCATCGTGAAGAACGGCACGCCCATCAAAGTCGGCGACGTGGCGCAGATCCAGATAGGCAACCAGCTTCGTTTGGGTCGTGTCGGCATGAACAAACCAAAGCAGGGCGTGTCGGTTGAGAAGACAGATCAAGACGATGTCGTGCAGGGTATCGTGCTGCTGCGCAAAGGCGACAACGCGCTCGAAGTGCTCCAGCGCGTCAAGGCCAAGGCCGATGAAATCAACCGCAGCTACCTGCCGCCAGACGTGAAACTCGTGCCGCATTACGACCGCACGGAACTCATCGACCGCACGCTCCACACCGTGAGCCACAACATGATCGAAGGCGTCGCGCTCGTGCTCGCCGTGCTCATTCTTTTCCTCGGCGTGAGGAACTGGCGCTCGGCGCTCATCGTGGCTGCCGTCATTCCGCTGGCCTTGCTCGGTGCCTTCATGCTCCTCGATTTCGAGCACATCCCGGCCAACCTCATCAGCATGGGTGCGATTGATTTCGGGATCATCGTGGACTCCGCCGTCGTCATCATCGAGCACATCATTCACTACAACGAACAGCGCGGCTCCAAGCGCACTTCGTTGCGCGAAGCCATCTTGCGGGGCACGTTGGAAATGAGCAAACCCATCATGTTCTCCAAGGTCGTGCTGCTCACCGCGTTCCTTCCGCTCTACACGATGCAGCGCGTGGAAGGCCGCATCTTCAAGCCCATGGCGGTGACGCTCACTTTTGCGATCATCGTCGGCACCATTCTAGCGATTATCGTCGTGCCCGCGCTGTGCAGCTTCTTTCTTAAGGCGAATAAAAAATCTGACGACAGCCCAACCCCGGCGCATGGAGACGAGCATATCGGTTTTGGCCTCGTGCATCTCATCCGCATTGTCTATGCGCCGTTGCTCCGTCTCGCACTGCGCTTTCGCGCCTTGGTCGTCATTGCTGCGCTCGCTGCGCTTGTCGCCGCCGGATTCATCGCCACGCGTCTCGGCTCGGAGTTTCTGCCAAAGCTGGAAGAAGGCACACTCTGGGTCCGTGCGGAAATGCCAGGATCAATTTCTCCAAGCGAGGCCAACAAGATCGTGACTGAGGTTCGCAGAGCGCTCGCGTCCTTCCCTGAAGTCAGAACGGTCGTGACCCAAAACGGTCGCCCCGATGGAGGCACCGATGTCGGCGGCTTCAACGCGGACGAAATTTTCGTCGATCTCATTCCGCAAGAACAATGGACCACCGCGCCTACGCGTGAGCAGCTCGTGGCCATCATGAATGCAAAGCTCCAGCGCATCCCTGGACTCGACACGCAATTCAGCCAGGTCATCGAGGACAACGTCAATGAAGCCGTCAGCGGCATCAAAGGCGAACTCGGCATCAAGCTCTTCGGCTCTGATCCCGACAAACTTCAGGCCCTTGCCGACCAGATCACCAGCATTGTCAAACAAGTCCCCGGAGCAGTGGACGTGAGTGCTGAGCAGCTTGCTGGTCAGCCCCAAGTGCAGGTCAACATTGACCGGCACTCCGTCGCCCGCTACGGCCTTGCCATCGGCGATGTGGACTCACTCGTTGAAACCGCGTTTGGCGGAACCGTGGCCACTCAGATCATCGAAGGCGACCGCACCTTTGATCTCGCCATCAAGCTCGCGCCGTTGGCAGTATCGAATCTCGATAACATCCGCACCATCCCGCTCTTCGGTTCCAACAGCGAAATCATCACGCTCGGCCAGGTCGGCAGCGTGGCCGTGAGGAACGGATTCGCGCGCATCTATCGTGAAGACAACGAGCGCCGCATCGCCGTCAAATTTGGCGTGCGCGACCGCGATCTCGGCAGTGTCGTGACCGACGCGGAACGCGCAGTCAAAGCTGCTGTGAAGCTGCCCACCGGCTATCGCTTGAAATGGACCGGCAGCTTTGAGAACCAGCAGCGCGCGCTCGCTCGTCTCATGATCGTGGTGCCCATCACCTTGCTCGCCATCTTCTTTGTTTTGTTCGCCGCCTTCCATTCCGGCAAGCTCGCCAGCATCATCCTTCTTTGTGTCCCGCTCGCAGCCATCGGAGGCATCGCCGGGCTGGGCATCGTCGGGCTGCCCTTGTCCGTCTCTGCGCTCGTCGGATTCATCGCCCTCTTCGGAGCCAGCGTGCAGAACGGCGTAATCCTGTTGGAGCAGATCAACGAATTCATCGCAGAAGGGCGTGAGGTTTCCACGGCCATCATTGAGGGCGCTCTCGCACGTTTGCGCCCCGTATTGATGACTTCCGCGATGGCCGCGTTCGGCCTGCTGCCAGCCGCACTCTCCCACGCCGTGGGCGCAGAGACCGCGCGGCCCTTCGCCGTCGTCATCGTCGGCGGCCTCATCTCTGCCACGATTCTCACGCTCATCGTCCTGCCGGTGATCTGCATTTACTTCCTGAAGCCAAAGGAAAAAGTGTTAGCAACATCAACCGATATGTCCACGCCTAGCAAAGTGTGACTGCCACCACCACAATGAAGATCATTCTCCGCAATAATAAAAGCAGCATCATCCTTGCTGCCTTGCTCATCTCGTTTCTCCTCCCATTGACTGACTGCACCGGGCCGAACCAATCCCTTCCTAAAACGCCAGCTAACCTGCGCCTCGACCCTGCTGAACGCATGGTGTTCAGGGACGGGTTCCACGCGGGACGCACTGACAAACAACGGCATTTGAGTGTCGATTCCAGGCGGCATCAATTTACTCGACAATATGAGGAGATTTTTCGCAGCGGATATATCACAGGCGTCACCTTTAATTGGTTCTTTTTAGGAAAAGAAGAACGAATTCAACGGGAATACCCCGACTATTTCGATGCTTATGCTGCGCCTTTTCGTGAGTCGGCTCTTCACTGGATCATTTCATTTCGACCGTTCCTCCAATATTAAACCACAAAAATATTATCATCGTATTTCAGATGCTTAACCTGCTTCTAAAACCGCCGGGCATTGGCGCACTGAAAAAAACACGCAAACAAGATTCAGTCCTAATCAGCTATGAAAACCATCGAGCGCACACTTATTCCCACTGTTTTGTTTATCTTTTTTTGCTTACAATGGCAAACTGCACCGGCCCCAATCAGCCCCTCCCTAAAACGCCACCAGCCTTACGCCTGAATCCCTTGGAACGTGCGGTCTATCGGGACGGATTTCGCGCTGGACGCACCGACCACCAGCGACTGGCCAGTGCCGATCACAAAAGGCATCCATTCCCTCCGGCCTCAGAGGAAATATCTCGATGCGGCTATATCAAAGGATTGACTTACAACTGGATTGCATCCGGACAAAAAGATCGAATACGCCGGGATTTTCCAACCTATCTTGATGCTTATTTAAAGCAGACTGTGCATTGGGGGGATCAAACATAAACCATCTCAGGCAAGGGAAGGCGAGCCGTGATATTATGCTCACAATACTCATGCGGGCGGTTTCTTTTCAGGTGTCAACAGCCCTGCTCTGCGTCGTCGCTTCGCAAGGCGCGGATCTCCAGTTTGATGCCGGAGAGAAAGACGATAGGCCACCACCATGGAAGCTAAGCACAGGCTGGTATAATTTCTCCAATGACACCAGCGCCGCCGACTTCAATTTGCGCTACACTGGGAAGTCCGTTGGGAATTTATGGTTGGGCTATTACCTGCCTGATCCTCACGGCCCCGACCAGTATCGCGCCGGTTGGGACTCTCAATTTGATCTCGGAGTGGGTAGAATCATGCCTTCGATCCAGATTGCTTCAGGATATTTCTTGGGTGGTAGTTTTGGAGTTGAAACCGGCAAAAGCTGGTTCGTTGGTGCGGGATACGGACGGACAAATCTACGTCCCTACGTGAACTTGAATTTTGATCCAAACGATTCTTACACCATCAATGTTGGCCATCGGTGGGGAGACGGTGCCTCCGCAAGCTTGCTCTGGGTGCAGGATGTCCGGCTCCATCCAGACGAGAAGCACTTACATTTTATGTTTCGCACTCCATTGCCCAAAGGTAGGCGTATTACACTCGACGTTCTATTGAAAACAGGCCTCGTAGAAGACACCCATATCTATCGTTTGGGTGCGTCTTTCACTTATGACTGGCCTCGATTCTTTGTGCGGCTGGCCTTTGATCCTGTAGCTAATTTCGGCAACGAGGATATGTTGCGTTTTACTTTAGGCACACGCTTTTGAGGAACTGCATTCAAGTAATTAATGATGACTGGAACTTTGCCACCCTTTTTGCAGGACAGCTCCTGCATTTGCGGAGAAATGATGCCCGAACTGCTGCTCGACGAACGGCTTCATGAAATTTTCGCTTCGACCGCAGATCAGCATCCGCTAAAGACGGCGCTCCGGTGCGCTGGGCAGAACTGGACTTATGGTGAGTTGCGCAGACACTCCTCACAATTTGCGCACTATCTCCGTGCGGCAGGAGTGGCTCGTGGCACGCCGGTGGTGATCTGGATGCCTCGCTGCCTTGAAATGTATGTTGTATTTCTCGGCGTGCTCGAAGCTGGCGGATGCTATGTGCCATTAGATCCGGACTTTCCGCCGGAACGTGTTGCGTATGCGGCCAGTAATTCCGTTGCCAAGGTGATCGTGACGATGCGCGATATGGCGGAGAAGCTCCACGGTCACAGCATCTCCTGCCCGATCGTCTCATTTGATGAAGAAGAAGGCACAATCGCGGGTCAATCGTCAGCGCCCATAACGCGCGCAGAAACCGGAGTCATGTCCGATGATCCCGCCTACATTATTTACACCTCTGGCACGACAGGATGGCCCAAAGGGGTTGCAATACCTCATCGCGCCATCTGTCATCTGGTCCGCAGCGAAGGATACGTGCTTGGGCTAGCCGCGCATGATGTCGTGTTTCAGGGCTTTTCCCTTTCCTTTGACATGTCGTTGGAAGAAATTTGGCCTTCGTTCGCCGTCGGCGCGACGTTGGTGGTGGGCACGCGCGAGTTGATGCATGCCATGGGCGAACTCTCAACGGTGCTCGTGCGCGAAGGTGTGACCGTGTGGAGTTGTGTGCCGACCCTGCTTGCTTTGCAGGAGACAGGCATGCCCACTCTGCGACTGCTCAACCTCGGTGGAGAAGCCTGCCCGCCTGATCTCGTGCGCCGGTGGTCCGGGCCAGGACGTCGCATCCTCAATACTTACGGACCTACCGAGACTGCGATCACTGCGACATATGCGGAAGTCACGCCTGACCGGCCTGTTACCATCGGCAGGCCACTGCCGAACTATGTCATCCACATCCTAAATGAACAACTGGAGCCCGTGTCTGCGGACAGCACTGGGGAACTTTGCATAGCGGGACCTGGGCTCGCTCTTGGCTATGTAGGCCGCGATGACCTGACGAGCGAAAAATTCGTCATGCATCCCATTTTTGGACGCATCTACCGCTCTGGGGATTTAGCACGGCTCAATCAAGCTGGAGAGATCGAGTTTCTGGGCCGCATGGACACACAGGTAAAGATTCGGGGTTTCCGAGTCGAACTTTCGGAGATTGAGGCGGTCCTTCTCGAAGATCCGGCTTTAAAACAAGCAACCGTAGGCATCTGGAAGGACGCTCATGGAAGTGATGTGCTCGTGGCTTGGCTCGTGAAGCGCGATGGCATGATGCCTGACGAGATTGGATTGCGCACTAGGCTGCGCGAGCGTCTTCCAAGCTATATGGTGCCTGCCATACTAGAATTGATTCCGCGAATGCCCACATTGCCTAATGGCAAGACCGACCGCAAGAATCTGCCGCAACCTGTGAGGATCCCGGTGGCGTGTGATAAAGCAGTGGTTCATCCCGCGACAATCACGGAGCGAGTCTTCCACGGTGTTTGGACCGAGCTTTTCGCTCCGGTGCCAGTTTCATGTGACGATGATTTCTTTCTCGATCTAGGTGGTCACTCGTTAAAGGTCGCTATGCTTGTATCCATTCTCCGGCGCAATGGTGGCATGAAGCACATCTCAATGGTCGATGTTTACAATCATCCGACTGTTCAGCGTCTGGCGGCGCATCTTGATGCCACTGCTGCGGAAGCTGTCGCACAGGATCACGACATGGATCCCTTCGAGCGGGTGACGAACCGCCGGCAGTTTTGTTGCGGCATCGCCCAGGCACTATGCCTCCCGCTGATCTACACTCTGTTCTCTCTGCCGCTGCTCATCCCTTATCTTGCCTACGCCTGGCTGACTCAGAACGAATACGACCGCAGTTCTGCTTCGCTCCTTGGCGTGGGACTTTTCATAGCGATGATTCCCGCGACGCTCTCCGCGTCCATCATTCTGAAGTGGCTGGTGCTGGGACGAGAGAGGCGGGGGCGTTACCGTCTATGGGGATTCTACTATTTTCGATGGTGGTTTGCACAGCGGATATTGGGTCTGATACCCACGCATTATCTTACTGGCACGCCACTGGCGCGGCTCTACTTTCGCTTGCTGGGAGCCCGGATTGGTGCCAATGTGCATCTCGGCACCGATGCGCTGTCATGCCCCGGATTGATTGAAGTTGGTGCGGACTCCAGCCTTGCGGATGGCTCGACGCTCAACTGCGCGCGCGTAGATCGCGGCTGGCTCCACATAGCTCCCATCCGCATTGGTGACGGCTGTGTCGTTGGTGCCAGTTCAACTGTGGCCGGCGGCGCGACCATGGGGTCGCACTCACAACTAGGCGAACTTTCCCTGCTGCCCGTTGGTGCTGCGATCCCAGAGTTTGAAATTTGGAGCGGCTCTCCTGCACAGAAAGTTGGGATGGCCAAAACTTCGATGCCCGTGCGCCTGTCGCGTTTGCGACGTCATATGCAAAGTGCCGTATTCGGATTTCTGGTGCTGTTCTTTCCATTGTTTGCGATTGCTCCGATCTTTCCTGGAATGGTTTTGATTGCTGAGATAGATCAGGCGACGACGGGCTATTACTTTCTTTTGCTCGCTCCACTGCTCGCTCTTTCGTTCATCGTGTGCATGTGCTTGCAGATTGCGGCTGCGAAATGGATTTTGCTGGGAAGGATTAAACCCGGTCGTCATTCCTTGCACAGCATGTTTTACGTCCGGTGGTGGTTGATGGACAAGTTCATGCAGCTCAGCCTCGACATCGTTCATCCGCTCTATGCCACCGTGTATCTCAACCCGTGGTATCGTTTGCTGGGAGTGAAGCTCGGTGTGCGCGCTGAGGTTTCCACCGCTTCGTCCATCAGCCCTGATCTTATCGAGCTGGGTGATGAATGTTTCATAGCTGATGCCGTCATGCTTGGTGTTCCTCGCATCGCCGACTTTGAGCTCGTGCTGGAGCGCACCCGCGTAGGTCGTCGCGCATTCATTGGAAACAGCGCACTGCTTCCGTCGGGATCATGCGTGGGCGATGATGTTCTCATTGGCTGTCTTTCTGTGCCACCCTCGAATCCGGAGGATGCGTTGCGCGCCAACACTTCGTGGTTCGGCACGCCGGCGGTGTTCCTGCCGCGTCGACAGCGAGCGCAACAATTCGATGAAGGAAGCACGTTCCGCCCCAGCAAGCGTCTGCTCATACAGCGCTACACAATTGAGGCTATTCGGGTCCTCCTACCAATGACTTGCTTTGTATTAATCAACAGTGTGTTGGTATCAACAATCGTCGATTGGGATGAAAATGCGGATGTAAGCCTTGGTGGAATTTTCCTCCGGTTTCCGTTTCTCTATATGGGAATGGCTGCACTTGGCGGGATCTTTGTGATTTTGCTGAAATGGATTGTCATTGGCCGTTATCGCGCCGTGGAAAAACCCCTCTGGAACAATTACGTCTGGCGCAGCGAACTCGTCACTTCCACCTATGAACAGCTCGCTGTGCCTTTGATCGTGGACCATCTGCGCGGCACGCCATTTCTTCCATGGTTCTGGCGGCTATTTGGAGCGCATTTTGGAAGTCGTGTATATGCAGACACGACTGACATTACAGAGTTCGATGTTGTTAGCGTCGATGATGACGCGACGCTGGATTCAGACTGCGGGCTACAGACCCATTTGTTTGAAGATCGCGTCATGAAAATCTCGGGCGTGGACATCGGGCCGCGGTGCTCGGTGGGTGCCAACGCCATTGTGCTATACGATTCGCGCATGGAAGCTGACAGCAGGCTGGACGATCTTTCTATGTTGATGAAGGGAGAAATTCTTCCCGCAGGCACCGCATGGCGCGGAAGTCCAGCACGGAGGATTTGAACCGTCATCAGATAATTACCGTGGCAAACCAAATCAAGGTGCGCCGCGGCCACGAGAAATTTTGCTTGGGCAACTCACGATAGCACCCGATAATTTCAATTGAAGCAACACCGAACTTGCCCTATTGGATCTGGCATCCCGCGCGCTTGGCTATGGCGTTTGAGAACCAGTGGAACTACCGAAGGACGGAGCACTCCAGCCTCCTGAACCCAAGTCGTCGTCGCCTGACGGTGCATTTTGAAACAGCATGGCACGTGGGTAATGAACAACTGCTCCCTGCGGTGCTGCAACACTGGCTATATGGCCAGCCGCAGGCACAAAATCATGCACGCTAAAACTTTGGTTGATCGAAGGTAGTATTATTGTTGCGGGCCAAATGCTGTAGTTGGGACCACAATTTACGACGGAGAAGTTCGACAGTGGGCCACAGATGCCGCAACCGATTGCCTTCACAATCGCTTCTTTCCGGACCCATATGCGATAAAATACGGCTGCAGCTTCTTCTGCTTTGACGGAAGTCAGGACATCATATTCATTTTGAGAAAAGGAGAGTCTTGCGATTTCCTCAAAATTAGCGCCAGGCCCTGATTTGACCGATTCGACATCGACACCCACCCGTTCGTCTTCGGCCCAAGCTAGCACCACGCACTCATCGCTATGAGTTATATTAAATTCCACAATCCCCTCGCGCGTCCATCCATCACGTCCCACGTATGGCCTCCCATAGGGAGTTACTCTGAGAGGAACCGCACTAGGATTAAGGCCGGAATAATCTGCGCAGACGCGCCGAATCAAAGTTCGCGCGATCACGAAATTTTCCCGGTCTTGGCTGCGTCTGTAAAGACGCGCATGCGCCTGCTCGTGAGCTGGCAACGCGCTGGCAATTTTCTCAATGAGATGGCGGCAGTCCTTAAGGCGTATGATCCGGACATTTATGATCGACGGCATGTAAAAATCGTTAAATAATCCCGACAGTTCCACGATAGAGTGGTCTTCCTGCATTTGCGACTTGCAACGTGCTGCCCAAGCTTAAAACTCAAAATGCAGTCTGGCTGAGAAAATGCTCACTGGTCCACGATCTTTGTTGTAACCCGGATTCGACACAAGCTGGTAACCCATTGCGACATGCACGCCTTTGCGCAACTCCGCATCATAAGTTGTCTCGATGACCGACTCCAAACCGTAATTCAATCTGCCGTCCCCTACAAGCGGTCCGATCCCTCCTGCTTCTAAATATTCACGATGGGACGAACTCAAGCCCTCTAAATTCCACGCGAGTCCCACAGTGTCTTTCTCGCGCCCCCATGATTTCCCTTTGAGGGAAAGACCAGCGCTTAAACTGCGGTCGATGTCCGTGAACTGCCATACTTCACTGCGACCATCGCGCCAGCCAATGCGGATGAAGCCGGCTAAATTAATGCCCAGTTGCTGTTCGAGTCCCAACACCGCGCCTCCTTGCAAACGGAAGCGGCGGGTTTGCGTCACATCCATGTTCAACTCCGGATGAGCGAGCGTCTCAGAGTAGCTGCCCATGTTTGCGCGCTCAATCCACCCCAACAATCGGATCTTGCCGGGATGCTCATTCAGTGCGTAGCGCACTTCGATTTCTGCGACCTGCTGCCACTGGCGGAAGATATTCCAGTCGAGGTCGATGCCGTTCGATTCTTTTGGTGCAATGAATGCGCCCCAGCGAAAACCCCATCGCTTCTGATTGAACTCCACAGAAATTCCTTGGGTGTAGCCGAATGCATCTGCGGCATAATCGAACGCACCCGCATCCAGCAACGCCCAATTCATGAACTGCCCGCGCGAATCGTGTGCGTAAGCGTTCACGTCAAACTGGTCAAACACGGCGAAGCGACCCACCGTTACGGTGAGCCGATTTACGTCAACCTTCCCCGCCATTTGCAACAGGCCCCCTTCGATTGTCTCTTGCTCACCACCGAAGCCAATTGTCTGCCGCAGCATGATGTGCGGCCAGATCACATCGCCGTATTTGCTGCCTGCCTTGTAAGCTTCGCCGTTTGGGAACGCAGCGATGCCGCGCGTGTTGTGGAAGCCGAAGCCCTGATAGAACTCCATATTGCCGTAAAGCTCCGCACCCTCCCACAGTCGAACTCCAGCGTAGATATCTAACGAAAAAGTCTCGCGCACATGATCGTCGGACGGCAGGGAGTTCTCACCCGCATAGGGAGAGTGGAAGCCCGGTTGTGCTTGGAAAATGAGGGTGCTCTGCCCGTTTAATAACCAATTCTCCATTGATGTTTTCGCCTGTTCTGGCGGGCCCATTGTCGAATTCGGCACACCGGCTTGAAGGGCGTCGTTACCGCCAATGAATGCAGCAAAAATAACGGTCAAATACCACGAATTGTTATACTTGAATATCCGCAAGTTTCGTTCGTTTGCCGACAAGGTTTTCATAATGCGGAACTGCTAGATCAGGCTCTGAGATGTGTCACGCCATTTTTGTTTATGCTTTAACTTCTGCTGGATTTCAACGACGGTAGTTCGGTAAAAAATTAGGAGAAAAGTGCATAACTGGCATGGGTGATCTGAAATCAAATCCCCTTGCATGCTAAACTTATGAGTGCCACTGATGGGATTCAAAATTCCAACATTCGATTCAGACGTTCGCCATGAAATCCAATAAGTTCTTGAGCATCCTCGCTTTCCTCATCTTCTCATCATCGTGCTTGGTCACTGCTGCCAATAAACCGGATGCGAAGACTGAGGCCGCCAATGCAAAAAGCAAATTATCCCCGCTCTATGCGCAGGTCGATACCATCACGGACACCCTGCTTACCGTGAGGGGCGCTGGGCCGGACCTCAAGTTCGTCATCAACGCCGAGACCAAGATCACCAAGGACAAGGCGCACAAGGAGGAAGCTAAGGCTTCCGACGTGAAACC
>JAYVZW010000235.1:0-5695 GCA_043783015.1 Verrucomicrobiota bacterium | reverse complement strand
GGCGCGTCGCCTTGCGCTTGATCTTACGGGGCTTCCGCCCACTCCTGATGAAGCGGAAGCATTTGTGAACGACACGTCGGCAAACGCTTACGAGAGTTATGTGGATCGCATGCTGGTCAAGGAAAGTTTCGGCGAACACTGGACGCGCAACTGGCTCGACCTTGCGCGTTACGCCGACTCAGCAGGCTATGCCAACGATCAGCCGCGCACGATCTGGGCTTACCGTGATTACGTGATCCGGGCCTTTAACAACAACAAGCCCTTCGACCTTTTCACTAGCGAACAGCTGGCCGGTGATCTTTTTCCAAACGCCACGGAGGAGCAGCAAATCGCCACCGCGTTTCATCGCAACACGATGACCAACGACGAGGGTGGAACGGTGGACGAAGAGTTTCGCAACGCCGCCATCGTTGACCGGGTGAACACGACGATGGCTGTCTGGATGGGAACCTCCATGGGCTGCGCCCAGTGCCACAGCCACAAGTTTGATCCCATTACGAACAAGGAGTATTTCCAGTTCTTCGCCTTCCTCAACAACACCGCAGACGCAGACAAACACGATGAATCCCCGGTGCTCAATTTTTTCAACGCCGAACTGAAAGCGAAGCTCGCGCAGATTAACGCGGAGTTCACAGAACTCGACAAACAATTCCGCGCTCCCAAGCCGGAAATTATTACTGCGTCCAAAAACTGGGCGCGTGTTTTCGCGGTAAAGCTCGACTGGCAGACGCCAGAGCCGTCAGCAGTCAAGACCAATGCCGTCGAGAAATCCCAGTTCGCCACCATCGACTTGTTATTCGATTCGCCCGCAACACTCACCGCGCTGCGCCTGGATGAAATCCCCGCTGAAAAACAGGAAGTGCACCCAGACCGGAAACAATCGACTTCAGTCGTGACCTCAATCCGCGCCAGCATCACCCCGGTGCCAAATCAGGCAGGCCCCCGAGTGCGCTATGTCCGCATTGAACTTCCGGGAAAAGAAAGGACATTGCATCTCGCGGAGGTGCAGGTTTTTAGCAGCGGGGAAAATGTGGGGCGCAAAGGGCAGGCGACACAGAGCAGCACGGAAATGGATGAGGTAGCGAATCGCGCCATCGATGGAGACACCAACGGCGTAATTTCCAACGGCTCGGTGGCCCGCACAGCGGAACAGGAAGACCCCTGGTGGGAAGTCGATCTTAAAAGCGAACAACCCGTGGAGCGTATCGTGTTTTGGAACCGCTCGGAAAAAGGCAATCTCATTGATGGCTTTCGCGTTGTCGCACTGGATGAAAAGCGCCAGCCCGTCTGGGAGAAGACAGTCATTCAAGCGCCCAAAGCGGACGTGACCTTTGCTCTGACTGGCGCGCGGGATATTGAGTTTTCTGATGCCGTGCCGAATACCAACCAGCAGCACGCCGATGTCGCGCTCGTGGTCAAGGAGCAGGCCAAAAATGAACCCCAGCGAAAAAATGCGCCGCAGAAAGGCTGGATCGTCGGAGGCATGTCCACCACGGATAACGCGATCACTTTGCTCTTGAAGAAACCGGCCAACATTCCAGCAGGCGCGACGCTTTCCATCACCACCGAACAACATTTCGCATCCGCCTCGCAATCAAGCGCAAAGTTTCGCGCTGCCGTTTCACAAGACGCCCGCGCCGCCGATCACACAAAAACGCCCGCAGCCGTTTTGGCGGCCCTCGCCGTTGATGAAGCCAGTCGCAACGAGTCGCAGCGCACCGCGATCATCGATCACTTCGCGCGGAACATCGCGCCGCAGCTCGCCACCGAGCGCAACCGGCTTACAGCCTTGGAGCGCGAGCGTGCGGCCATCAAGCCCATCACCATTCCCGTGTTGCAGGAACTGAATGGCAAGGATCGCCGACAGACTCACATCCAGGTGCGAGGCAATTATCTTGTCACTGCGGATGAAGTATCCGAGGGCGTGCCTGTCGCCTGGCATCCGCTCCCGCAGGATGCGCCAAAGAATCGGCTGACACTCGCCCGCTGGCTAATGGATAAAGATAATCCGCTGACGCCGCGTGTGATCGCCAACCGGTTCTGGGAGCAGACTTTCGGGATCGGCATCGTGCGCACCAGCGAGGAATTCGGTTCGCAAGGCGAGCTTCCGGTCAATCAGGAATTGCTCGACTGGCTTGCTTCGGAGTTGCTCGAATCAAAATGGGACATGAAGCGCTTCATCAAGCTTCTCGTGACCAGTTCCGCCTATCGTCAGTCCTCGCGGGTGACGCCGGAGGCCTTTGAGAAAGACCCCGAGAACCGGTATCTTTCGCGCGGTCCGCGTTTCCGCCTGAGCGCCGAGATGATTCGAGATCAGGCACTGGCAGTGAGCGGATTGTTGAGTCCTAAAATGTATGGCCCCTCCGTCCGTCCCTCGCGGCCGAGCGCGGGTCTCAGCGCGGCGTTCGGTGGCAATCTTGACTGGAAGACCAGCAACGGCGAAGATTCCCATCGGCGCGGGCTTTACACCGAATGGCGCCGCACCAGTCCGTATCCCAGCATGGCGACTTTCGATGCGCCCAGCCGGGAATCCTGCACCTTGCGCCGCAACCGCACCAACACACCCTTGCAAGCGCTGGTCACGATGAACGATCCAGCCTTCATCGAGACTGCACAAGCGCTGGCTCGGCGCATGACACAACAAAATGGAACGCTGGAAGACAAGGCGCGAGTCGGTTTCCGCCTTTGCCTTACCCGACCGCCATCGAATGCGGAAACGGATCGCCTCATTAAAATGCATGACGAGGCGTTGGCTTTTTATCAGGCCGATGAAACCAAAGCCAAAGACATGACGACCAATCCCATCGGCGCGGCTCCGGTAGGCGCGAACCTTGCCGACCTCGCAGCCTGGACCACGGTGGCGAATGTGCTGCTGAATCTCGATGAAACGCTGATGAAACGCTGAAAGTCACCGAGTTACTGTGACCGAGCCGACCCATCACTGCTCCTATGCTGGCTAAATCGTTGCGATGTCCCATTAGCGAGCTTACTCTGCCCCATGACTACGTTGACTTTGGACCTTCCTGAAGCCCTCACAGCAGAGCTTGATGCCGCCGTCGAAGCGGGCTGGTTCGCGGATCAAGCGGAGGCCGTTCGAGCCGCGGTGCGCGACTTCGTGAGCCACGGCAAGCTGGCCTTGCAGGAAAAGCAACAGCTAGCCGATATCGAGCGGGCCGTGGACGCCGCGAAACAGCGGCCATGAATCTGGTGGTGACAGACACCGGCCCGCTTCTGCACTTACATCAAATTGGTGCCGCAGGTATTCTGTCACATTTGGGAGATGTTCAGGTAACGCCGACTGTCTGGAGCGAACTTCAGCGACAGGCCCCGTCCTTTGCAGCGAATGGAGCACCAACGTGGCTCACCGTCTGCCAACCCTCGGCATCCGCTGCCCTTCAAGCGAGCCAATGGGTGAACGCGCAGGTTCTTCATATGGGCAAGGCCGAAGCGCTGGCCTTTGCGAAGGAATCTCATGCCGACATTTTTCTGACGGATGACACAGCCGCAAGGGCGCTGGGCGAGTCTCTCGGACTTCAGGTGCGCGGATCGCTCGGCGTAGTCTTGTTTGCCGCAGTCTCAGGTCATCTGGATCACGCGGCGTGCTCACAAATCCTCACGTCCCTGGAACAACGCTCCACACTTTGGATGTCTGAGAAGGTGAAGTCTGCGGCGCGAAACGCACTCACGAAAATATTTGGGGCGTAGCGATGTGAAAAAGTGGCGTTCCTAGAGCGTATATATATCTTGAAATGAATCCCTTACTGCAAAACATCCAGCACCTCACGCGCCGGCATTTCCTCAACAACGCCGGACAGATCAGCCTCGGCGCGCTGGCGATGGAATCTTTCCTAAGGCGCGATGCCGTCGCTGCGCCCGGCGCGACCGATCCGCTGGCACCGCGCAAGCCCCACTACGGGGCCAAGGTGAAGCGTGTGGTCTATTTGCACATGTCCGGCGGACCGCCGCATCTGGACTTGTTTGATTACAAGCCCGAACTTGTGAGGCTCAATGGCCAGGATGCACCAGAGTCATTCATCAAGGGCAAGCGCTTCGCCTTTACCACGGGCGTTCCCAAGCTGATGGGCACACCGCGCACGTTCAAGCAATACGGCAAGTCCGGCATCTGGCTGAGCGACGCGGTGCCAAATTTCCAAGGCATTGCCGATGACGTCTGCGTCGTCAAATCCATGTTCACCGAGCAGTTCAATCATGCGCCGGCCGAGCTGCTGCTCTTCACCGGAAGCGCAGTGCAGGGCCGTCCCTCGATGGGATCATGGGTCACTTACGGTCTCGGCACGGAGAATGAAAATCTGCCGGGGTTCGTGGTGCTCATCTCCAGCGGCACGCAACCCAGCGCGGGCCAGAGCGCATGGGGCAGCGGCTTCTTGCCCTCGGTTTTTCAGGGCGTGCAATGCCGCTCCAAGGGCGATCCCGTTCTCTATGTGTCTGATCCTCCCGGCATGGACCGCTCACTCCGACGCAAGACCTTGGACGCCATGCGTGACCTCAATGAGCTTCAGGAAAAGGAACTCGGTAATCCCGAAACCGCAACGCGCATCGCGCAGTATGAACTCGCTTTCCGCATGCAAACAAGTGTGCCGGAAGTGATGGACATCACCAAGGAAAAACCGGAAACGCTCGAAGCCTACGGCGCCAAACCTGGCGAGGCCAGCTTCGCCAACAACTGCCTGCTAGCCCGCCGTCTGCTGGAGCAAGGAGTGCGTTTCGTGCATCTCTTCGACTGGGGCTGGGACTTCCACGGCACCAATCCCAAGGAGGACATTCGCGACGGATTGACGGAAAAAATGAGGCACGCTGACAAGCCTGCCGCTGCTCTGATCAAAGATTTGAAACAGCGCGGGATGCTTGACGACACGCTCGTGGTGTTCGGCGGCGAATTTGGACGCACTCCCTTCCGCGAAGGCCGCACCAGCGGCGGTAAAGTTCTGGGGCGCGACCATTTCCCCGATGCCTTCAGCGTCCTGGTCACTGGTGGCGGCATCAAGCAAGGCATCACTTATGGCGAAACAGATGAACTTGGATTCTCCGTCGTTCAGGACAAGGTTCATGTGCATGACTTGCAGGCCACCATCATGCATCTGCTCGGATTTGATCACACGCGGCTGACTTTCCGATTCCAGGGTCGCGACTACCGGCTCACTGACGTGCACGGGAAAATCGTGAAGGACATCCTTGCCTGACGAAGGCCGGAAGATTATGCATCATCCCGAGACGCCGGAGGAGGCTCGTCCTGTGATGATGGACCGGTCGCTCCATCAATCCGGTGCACCCTGGCTTCACGAATAAAAAGCGCGTGCAATTTGTCCCAAAAATCACCGCCCAGCACAAACAAACTCGCGATGAAAATGATGTCGGCTGCAATCTTGATCTCCCAGCGCCACGCCGAACCATCCGGCAGCAACTCGGGTTTGTAAGCTTGTATGTAAGTCGGCACTATCGGGATCAGAAACATCGCGATCCCGATCCGATGCCGCCAGATACCGATGTCGCCCGCAGGTTTCATGCGCCCGATGAATGCGAATGCCGCCGTCTTGAAGCGCTTGTAATTCTCCTTTCCCATGATCGCCGCACCCAGCAAGGTGCCGACTTCGGGTGCGAAAAATAATGCACCCCAAACTGCCGCCTTCGTGCTGGCCGACCAAGGCATCCATGCGATCCACGCACTGGTGAAGAA
>JAYVZW010000234.1:0-5701 GCA_043783015.1 Verrucomicrobiota bacterium | reverse complement strand
ACCGTGCGCGCCTCCTCCACGGAGATGGCCAGCGGTTTTTCACAATAGATGTGCAGGTTGCGGTTCAGGCACCAGTTCGCCACGAAGGCGTGCGTATGGTCCGCACTGCAGCAGACCACGGCGTCCAGCCCCTTGTGATCCACCGCCTGCCGCCAGTCAACGTAGGTCTTTGCGTTCGGGAATTTTTTCAATGCGTCCGGGAATCGCTTCTCGTTCACATCGCATAGAGCGACGACGTTCTGCTCGCTGAGTGAATCGTAATGCGCCTGCCCGCGGCCCCACACGCCGATGAGCAGCACGTTGAGCTTGTTGCTCGGTGCCTGCGCCCCGAGACGATGGCCGCCCGGAAGGATGAGCAACCCCGCCCCGGTGGAGACGGCGGACTTGAGGAAGCGACGACGGGAAGAAGGGACTGAGGAAGGGTTCATAAGCGTGTTGAAGATTTTGAGCAGAAAGCAAACGCGGCGAAAAGCGGAAACTTGTCTTGGCGGACAATTATTTTTTTCCGGTTTGATCGGGGTCGTTGAACCTCTTGATGCAAACTTCCGCAATGCATCGTAATCTCTTCCATGCCCGCATTCATCCAGCGGATTTGGAGCGCGCGCGCCCACGCGTGCCGGTTTCCGTGCCCTCGCGGAAAACTTTTCGCAGCCTTTCGCATAGGTGCGCTGGCAACAACCATTTTGTTTTCGACCGGCTTTTCAAACGTGAGTGCCGCCGATCAGAAGCAGTGGGCGGAGAAGGATACACGGCTGGCGACGGAGTATTTGAACATGCTGGTGGAGAAGCCGGAATATGGGCGCGTGCTCGATCTGCTCTGGGAACTTTATGAAAAGCACGGATCATCTGCCCTGTTGCTCGACAGCATCAACGAGCAAGTGAAACGGCAGGCGCATCCGAATGTGCTGCTGGTTCAGGCGCACTTGCTCCGCAAAGCAGGTCATGCTGATGAGGCGGCCCTGGGTTATCGCGCGATACTTGTGAAGGAGCCGAACAACATCGTTGCTCTGCGCGGACTGGCGGACATTTTGCTGGAGCAATCGAAGCGTGAGGAGGCGTTGCAAATTTTAAGACTCCTCGCGGCGACCTTGCCCCATAACGATCCGCAGCGTGGAGCTTTGCTGTTGGAGCAGGGAAAAATCGCACTGCAAATTGGAAGTCGCGATGAAGCGGCGGCGTCGTGGGAGGAGGCGGTGAAGCTACAGCCGGACAATGCCGCGCTGGTGCATGAAGTGGCGCAGTTGATTCTTGGCGCCGGATTTCTGGAGAAGGCGCTGGAACTGCAACGGCAGATCGTGCGCACTTCTGATCCGGTGAGGAAACTAGACGCACTCCTTGAGCTCTCACGCATTGAGGAACAGAGCGACCATTTCTCCGAAGCCAAGGCTGCGCTGCACGATGGCATGGCTCTGCTGCATTACAAAGAAGGCCGTTATGAGGTGTTTTTTCAACGTCTGGTGAAACTGCATGAGCGCTTCGGACAGCTCGATGCCTTGAAATCTGAACTGCTCAAAGCGGCTGACACCAAGCCTGTGCCGGAGAAGGCGTTGATGGATTTGGAACGATTTTTTGCGATCACCGTCGAGCCGGAGCAGCGCATCATCTGGTTGCGCATATTGGCGCAAACTTTTCCGCAAAACAACGAACACATCTGGAAACTCGTGGGCGCGCTGCTCGATCACGAAGGCAACGCGGAAGCGGCGCAACTCCTCGATGCCCGGTTAAAAAATGACGGCACTGATTTCGCCGGCGTCGTATTGATGCGGTGTGCCGCCCATTTGCAAGCGGGCGAAACAGACCAGGCTTTTGCGCGACTGGGCAAGCTTCTGGAAGTTCAGGGCGCGAATGTGGATGTGGAAAAACAGGTGCTCGCCTTTGCCCAACAGAAGTCGCTCGATGCCATCACGGAGCAGCTGTTACGGGGGCGCATTGCGCGCGATCCGGCCAAGGCGGAGCCGGTGTTTGAACTTGCCGCCTTTCTTCGCGCGCGCGGACGCGGACGGGAATCAGGAGCACTGTTTGATGCCTTCGTTGCGGCTGCACCGCCTGCGGAAAAATTGCGCCGCATGAATGACGTGGCCGGATTTCTGGCCAATGGTGGAGACCCAGACGCGGCGGAAGATGCGGCGCGCAGGGCATTGAAACAACAGAACGCGGGTCGCGATGAGATCATCCGCCTTGCTGATGTGCTCTCACAGAATGAAAAAAACGGCGAGGCATTTTCGCTTCTGGAGCAGGCCTGGGTGTTGAGTGATAGCACCGATAAGCGGATGGAGACCGATGAGCGTATTCTGGCGCTGCTTTCAGGCGAGCCGGCACCGAAGACCGCAACACCGGCGGCTGGGACCGAGTTCAAGCTGCCTGCATTTTTTACCCCCGGATTCGGTTCCGATGCCCCGACTGAGAAACGCGCCACTGTGGCGAGGGCGGCAGTTGAATATGCCGCGGCGCAGGCAGCCGTGGTTAAATTGAAGTCCCATCAGTTTGAAATCCCTCATGCAATATTTCGACTATGGCCCATCGGAGACCTGGGGGGAACGTGGAATAACCGCCTGCAAAATCTTCCTGCCGCCACGCCGGAGCGCATGTTGCGCTCCGCATGGTGGTGCTTCCGCTCCGACCAGACGGAACTCGCCTACGCCGTGATGTGGAATCTTATATTCGATGACAGAGGTCGTCGCGCAACCGCATCGACTGAAGTTGAGAAGTTGCTTCTGGATATTGCGCTTGCGGATAAGAACTCGTTTCTCGCCATCCGTCAGTTGAGGCTGCTTTCCGAAATCGATCCCGACAATCGCACCGCTCACCAACTGCGACTGGCCGAGCAGCAAATGGCGCGGGAGGGCGCGGCGGGGCGCGGGGAGGCGATGGGCATTCTGGAATCCCTTGCGAGGTCAGTGCCGCAGAATGAATCAGTGCTTTCCGCACTCGCCCAATGTTATAAGGTCGAGGGCCGTCGCGACAAGGTGCTGGCTCTCTGGGAAAATGCCGTGCGCAGCACGAGGACACCGCTGGCAACGCTTCAGGAACATCACGCGGAGGCACTTATGGAGCAGCATAAGTTCAAGGAGTTCATCGAAATCCAAATGCGATTGATCGAGTCAGAAACCGATCTGAAGCGGAGACGGGAAAATTTTCAGCGCGCCTTGGAACGATTGATGTGGGCTGATTCCTTGCAAGGCGAGCTGCCGGATGATGAGAAAAAAAAGCGCCTCACTCTGGTGGCGGGTGCACTCAAAGAACGATCACAGCAACATTCTTTCGAGGGCTTCTGGTTTGAGGCGCTTGCGAGAATCTATGAGCGTCAGGGTGATCCCGCCAAGGCATTTGCTGCCATGAAACAGGCTTACTACACAACTCCAGATGCGCTGTATTCGCTGGAGGAGCTTCGATCCGCCGCGCAGAGGGCGGGGGACTTGAAGATCTCGATATATTTTCAGAAGCAAATCGCCGCTGGTGCCCCGGCAAAAAACTCGGCCGCCGAATGGCGCGAACTGGTGCAGCTGCTTGAGCAGGATTTTCGCATCACGGAAGCAGATCAGGTTCGCCGTCAGTTGGAAACTCGTTCCTCCCAGAATTTTGCCGCGCTGGACGATCTGGCAAAATATTATGCCGACACTTCACAGGAAGATGCCGGGCGTCGCGTGCTTGAGCAGATGGCACGCATTCGCCCGTGGGATGCCCGGAATTTGTTGAAGCTTGCGATGGTGCAGAAAAGCATGGGTGACATCAAGGCTGCCGGTCAGATCTTGCAGACGTTGCTCACCGTCACGCCCGTGGTGGAGATTCCGCAGAATACGCCACTGGAATTGTGGCCGTGGCCAGTCATAGACCAGCGCATGTCCGCCGCGCAGGTGCGCACGGCACTCATGAGCGCGCTGGACAACGCGCCGGGAATCGAGCAGCCAGAGCGGGATCGCTTGCGTATATTCCTGGGCCTGCCACGCGGTGAATCTGCGGAGATTCCTGATGAAGCTGGTCGGGTGCGGCTGCGGGCGATAGAAGAGCTGTCGGCCATGAAAGTTTCACCTGACATCGTGGCGTCACTGCCTTCAGAAATCGAGCGGTCTTGGGCGATGTTTCACGGCGCTGATGAGGCGGGTTTTCACAAGCTGATAAGCGCACGATTCAGGGATGCCAGGACATTGGAGGAGCAATTTGTTTACGTTTGGCTTGGCCTGCGTTCCCATGGCATGACGGAGATGATCGCTTGGGCTGGAGATGAAAAGCTGGCCGAGACTCAGCGCAAATCACGCAAGGGATTGATTCAAGCCGTGGTGCACATGCTGGTGGAATCGCCAGGCTTTAACTTTTCCGCTTCCGATATATCAGCGTTGGGCGACGCGAATTTTTTCACCAACACGGAGCTCATCGACATCACGCGCAAGCTGGAAAGCCGCCAGCGGCGCGATCTGGCGCTGCTGTTGGGCGCTGCGGCTAAGCGCAATGCTCCATCGATGGATGCCGACTACGGAATCTTTCTGGCCCGACTTGCAGAGGTCTCGGGGGATCTGGAATCACAGCGAAGATTTCTGATGGATGGATGGAACAGGCCGTTGCAGGCCGAGCGACCGGGCATCAACGATGTCTTTATGCAAAGCCTTGTGGGCTTGCTGAGACTGGCGCGCGATGATGCGGAACGCGCACGGATTCTCACCGAGGGCTGGCGCAGGCTGAAACAGTTGCCGCCATCCGGGCAAGGCCATCTTCGTGAAGCGAGACTGCTGGGCCTGGCAGGAGCGGATGACATCGCGGAGCGAAAGCTTGCCGGCTATCTCGGCAACGGTTTTCTCACGGCGCGCGCATTTGTGGAACCCATGATCGGCCGCCTGCCGCCGGGCGTGAAACCCGGGCCTAGAATTGATGAGGTGAATCATCTTCGGGGTTATTGGGATGATTTGCGCGTTTGGGGCGAGGTATTGAAACAGGAGGGTCTGGCACCGTTGGTGAATGATGCCGCACAAAAAGTTGGCCTGAGAAATGGGGGCGTGCCCGCCGGTCCCCGGTCAAACTATGAGTTCAGCATGTGGCAGCATCAGGTGACGGATCTGAATTTGCGCGTCACGTCCTATCCTGAGCGTTTGCTGAAAGTGCGCGCGATCGCAGCGGCCAACGAATCCGTGGATGCGATCATTGAGGTTGGAAATTTTCTCGAATCCCAGGGGTTCGCTCGTGAGTGTATTGAGCTTTACCGCAGGCTTCCCGATCGTGCGCCATCGAATGTGGAATACTGCGAGCAGTTGCTGCGTGTGAGTGAAAGCGCGTGGGACTATGAGGCGGCCATTCCTTTGATCGAGAAATTGCTGTTGGCGGCGCCGGAAATGCGACCGCAAAATCTTGCGGAGCGACTGCTCGAAGAGAAGCACGCCCGGTTCCTCGCGCGGCTGCATGACACGGCCAGGCTGCGCGTCATGGCCTTCGGCGCGGCGTCTCCATTGAAATCGGGCCGCATTCCCGGCGAGGCTCCTTATCTCAGGGAGCTGGCCTTGTTGCTGGAGCGTGAGGGCGACCGGCCCGGTGCTCTCGCCGCGTGGGATCAGCTAGCCTTGCTGATGCCTGATGATATTGTGGCGACACAGCATCGAGCAAAAATAATTGCCGTCCAAGGACATTCGAGTCTGGCGCTGGAGACATTGCGCAAGGTGGCAACGGCGGATTTATCCAAGGAAGTTTCCCGCGGGGTCCTGGAGATGCGAGCCAG
>JAYVZW010000233.1:0-5707 GCA_043783015.1 Verrucomicrobiota bacterium | reverse complement strand
GAATTCCTTCCCCGCAAAGGCGGCATGCTGAGCGGCGGACAGCAACAGCAGCTTGCCATCGCCCGCGCCCTCCTGACTGACCCCAAATTGCTCATTCTGGATGAGCCCACCGAGGGCATTCAGCCAAACATCATCGACCAGATCGGCGATGCCATCAAAATGTTACGCACTGAAGGCAAGATGAGCATCCTGCTGGTCGAACAATATCTGGATTTCTGCAAGGAACTCGGGGACACCTTTGCCATCCTGGAGCGCGGCTCGGTTTCCGCCGCCGGACCCATGTCATCGTTAAGCGAGGACATGATCAAACAATACCTCACCGTCTGATTCATTTTGTTCTTTAAATACCAAACTGATTTGCCATGATCTTACCCATGAAATCCCAGATGCCCTTCCGCTGGATGCCGCTGCTCGCCGCAATACTCTTTGCCGGAGCCGTCCATGCTCATCACCTTCCTCCCAGTTTCGAAGAAGCAGATGAGTTTGAACACCAAAGCCTGTTGATCTCGTTCTTGCATCCCTTCACCGGGCTGGATCATCTGGCTGCGGCGCTCGCGGCAGGTTGTCTGGCCTTTGCCGCAGGCAGGCGCAGAAGTATGGCCATGGCTTCCGGTTTTATGATCTCATTGGGCGCGGGCATTATTCTGGGAAGATGCGGTCTGGCGCTTCCGATGCTTGAACAAGGACTCGCGATTTCCGTCATCGCAGCGGGCGTGCTGCTTGCTGTCAATCGTGGCAACAATCTGGGGGGCATCGTTCTCCCCTTGATCGGATTCTGGCACGGCAATGCCCATGGCGTTGAGATGAACAGCACCATCTCGGGCTTGGGATTATTTACAGGAACACTGGTTGCGATGCTCACCGGAGCCGGAATGGCCTGGGTGATGTTACCCCGTTTTTCCAATGCCATGCGTTTTGCCGGTGGCGCAGCCATGGTTGCCGGCCTGTTCATGTGTCTGAGCCGGTTCGCCTGATCACCAGCTTCACACTTCCATGCATCTTTCCCCACGCGAACAGGAGAAACTGCTCATTGTCGTGGCCGCTGATGTCGCCCGACGTCGTCGTGACCGCGGAGTAAAGTTGAACTATCCTGAAGCCATCGCCCTCATCACGGCGGAAATTCTTGAGGGTGCTCGCGATGGGAGAACTGTGTCGGAACTCATGAGCTTCGGCACCACCATTCTCAAGCGTTCCGATGTCATGGAAGGCATCCCGGAAATGATTCATGAAGTCCAGGTGGAAGCCACTTTCCCGGACGGCACCAAACTCGTCACGGTTCATAACCCCGTCCGCTGAAGCAGATGATACCAGGTGAAATCATTCATCCTGCCGATGCTGGCGATCTCGACGCCAACATGGGGCTTGCCACCATCATTCTGGTCGTCTCAAATACCGGCGACCGGCCCATTCAAGTAGGCAGCCACTTTCATTTTTTCGAGGTCAACACCTCGCTGCGCTTCGACCGCGACCGCGCCCTCGGCTTTCGCCTCAACATCCCGGCAGGCACCGCCGTGCGCTTTGAGCCGGGCGATACGAGGGAAATCAACCTCGTCGCGCTCGCAGGCCAGCGTGTGGTTCACGGCCTGAACAACCTCGTCAATGGCCCCCTGCCCTCATGAAAATTACTCGCAAACAATATGCCGGGATGTTTGGTCCGACCACAGGAGACAAGGTCCGGCTCGCGGATACTGAACTTTTCGTCGAAGTGGAGCGTGATCTCATTGCCGAACTCGGCGGCTATGGCAATGAAGTGAAATTCGGCGGTGGCAAAGTCATCCGCGACGGCATGGCGCAGTCGCCGCTCGCTTTGGACGCGGAGTGCCTTGATCTTGTCATCACCAACGCCCTCATCATAGATGCCGTCCAAGGAATCATCAAAGCAGACATCGGAATCAAGCATGGACGCATTGCGGGAATCGGACATGCGGGTAATCCGCTGATTCAAAATGGCGTGAACATGACTGTCGGTGCCGGCACCGAGGTCATTGCGGGCGAAAGCTGCATCGTCACTGCGGGCGGAATTGACACCCACATTCATTTTATCTGTCCTCAGCAAATCGAACACGCGCTCGCCAGCGGCATCACCACCATGATCGGAGGCGGCACCGGCCCGGCACATGGAACTTATGCCACCACCTGCACACCTGGCATCTGGAACATGCACCGCATGTTGGAAGCGGCTGATGAATATCCGATGAATCTGGGCTTTCTTGGCAAAGGCAACTGCTCATCGCATCAGCCCCTGCGCGAACAGGTTCTCGCGGGAGCCATCGGATTGAAGCTGCATGAAGACTGGGGCACCACACCTGCGGCCATCGACACCTGCCTGAGTGTTGCAGATGAACTTGATGTGCAGGTCGCGATTCATACGGACACTCTGAACGAGGCGGGCTTTGTCGAGAGCACGCTGGCTGCCTTCAAAGGCCGCACCATCCACACTTATCATTCCGAAGGCGCGGGCGGTGGCCATGCGCCCGACATCATCCGGGTCTGTGGTGAAAGCAACGTGCTCCCTTCCTCCACGAATCCCACGCGCCCGTTTACCGTGAACACTATCGATGAGCACCTCGACATGCTCATGGTCTGTCATCATCTTGATTCTCGCATCCCGGAGGACGTGGCCTTCGCGGAATCACGCATCCGGCCTGAGACCATCGCGGCAGAGGATCTGCTGCATGATCTCGGTGCCATCTCGATGATGTCGAGTGACAGCCAGGCCATGGGACGCGTTGGAGAGGTCATCACGCGCACCTGGCAAACCGCGCACAAGATGAAAGTCCAGTTTGGAAAACTGGAAGCGCCGGAGCATCAAGCCTCCGACAACTTCAGGGCGTTGCGCTATGTGGCCAAATACACCATTAATCCGGCCATCACCCACGGCATAGCCCATGAAGTTGGCTCCATTGAGATTGGCAAACTGGCCGATCTGGTAGTTTGGAAACCGGCGTTCTTTGGTGTGAAACCTGAAGTCATTCTCAAGGGCGGCATGATCGCGATGGCTAACATGGGCGATCCCAATGCCAGCATTCCCACGCCTCAACCCACTTTTTATCGCCCCCAGTTTGCCGCGCATGGCCGGGCTAAATTCAGCACCGCGATCACTTTTGTCAGCGCCGCATCCCTCGAAACAAGCGCGATCCATCAACTGGGTCTCTGCAAAATTTTGCGGCCCGTCCGCAACTGCCGGGCCATCAGCAAAAGGGACATGAAATGGAACGATGCGCTTCCCAAGATCGAAGTCGATCCTGAAACCTACACGGTCAAAGCCGACGGCAGGGAACTTCGTTGCGATCCAGCGTCCGTGTTGCCCATGGCCCAGCGATATTTTTTGTTCTGAGAGGCCATGATTATTGTGAATCGAATGGTGAGCGCCATCTCTCAGTTGCCGGAAAACCGGCAGATCAAACTCATGGCAGAGCGCCGGCTGTTTCTCAAACGCCGCTGGCGTGGCTCGGCGGAAGACGGAACCGAGTTCGGCTTCGACCTCGAGGATCGGCTCATCAGTGGATGTATCATTCATCAGACAGCAGATGCAGACTATGTAATCTGCCAGGAACCTGAGCCAGTTTTCGAAATCCCTTTTGAGTCATCACTCCAGGCAGCGCTGGTCGGATGGAAGTTGGGCAATCTCCATTTTCCAGTCGAGATCACCCAATCTTCCGTGAGAGCGCCGAACGATTCCGCCATCCGTCAGCTCATTGAGCGCGAGGGCTGGACACTCCATGAAATGAACGTGCTGTTTAACCCCTTGCGTGTCGTTCCACATGAATCCTGACTGGCTCCCCTGGTTGCTCCAGGTCAATGATTCCCAGTTTCCCACGGGCGCTTACTCGCACTCCATGGGGCTCGAAGAACTGACCCGGCGGGGTCTGATTCGCACGCCGGAAGATCTTGAGACATTTCTCCAAAAGCAGATCCTGCCCAGTCTGCTTGCTTTCGAGATTCCATTTCTGGCAAGATCACATGACGCAGCCCGCGCCGCGGACGTTACAGGCTTGCGTCAACTGGATGAGGAACTGGATGCCTGGAAGCTTGCGGACGAGTTGCGTCAAGCCAGCCGTCAACTCGGATCACGCCGTCTTTCCTTAATCTTGAAGCTTGACCCGGATGCCCTGATTCAAAGCTATGCCGCCAGCGACCCGCCCGGTCATCATATTATCGTCTGCGCTCTCGAATTGCGCCGCCTCCCGGTGACTGCAGCTTGCTGCGCCTATGTGTATCAAGTCATGTCTGGTTTCACCTCTGCATCTATGAAACTTATCCGGATCGGCCAGGAACGCTGCCAGTCCATCCTGCGGAAAAACATGACCGCAGCGGCGCCTGAGATTGCATTGGCGGTGTCTAGGAAGGACGGAAAAATCGGCTGGTTTAATCCGTTGATCGAGATCGCCGGCATGAGACATGCACGCGCTCATGAACGGCTTTTCATTTCATAAACCTACCATTATGAGCAACAAACGTCCTATTCGAATCGGTGTCGGAGGCCCTGTCGGGTCCGGAAAAACCATGTGCGTTCTCCGTCTCTGCCAGTGGCTGAAGGATGATTATTCCATCGGAGTCATCACGAATGACATCTACACCAGGGAGGACGCCGAATTCCTGCTGCGACAGAATGTGCTGCCCGCCGACAGGGTTATAGGAGTAGAAACCGGAGGCTGTCCGCATACTGCCATCCGCGATGACACCAGCATGAACATGGCCGCAGTGATTGAACTGGAAAAACGTCATCATGACTTGCAACTCATCCTCATTGAAAGCGGGGGCGACAACCTCTCGGCAACTTTTTCTCCAGAACTTGTTGATGCCTATATCTATGTCATCGACGTCGCCGAAGGTGACAAAATCCCGCGCAAAGGCGGACCTGCCATCCGAACCAGCGACCTGCTCCTCATCAACAAAACCGAGCTCGCGCCCTATGTCGGTGCCGATCTTGAAGTAATGGCCCACGACGCCGGAAAGCAGCGTGGAGATCGCCCCTTTCTTTTTGCCGATCTCAAATCCGGCAAAGGCCAGGATGAATTGATCGCGTGGTTGAAGCGTGAGTATTTGTTTCTGTGAAAGGGCACCTGCATCTGGTTTGTTCTCATGGCGAGAATGGCGCGTGCTTTTTGAGCAAGCAGTCTTTTCGCGCTCCGATTCATTTGAGCAAACCCCATGAGGATGCGGGCGCACTAGTCGTGAACCTGGTCAATCCCACGGCAGGCATCTTCGATGATGATGAAATAGACATCAAGGTGACGGTCGAGACCGGAGCCAGCATGGTGCTGGCGTCTCCCAGCGCGACCCGGGTCTATCGTTCACGCAGCGGCAACGGGGCCATGATCAGTCAGTCTTTCCATGTCCATGAAGGCGGCAGTCTGGAGGTTTACCCGGAACCCTTCATCCCGCACGGTGGGGCACGATCCCGTCAATCAACCGACATCTTAGTCGCCCCAGGCGGAAGACTGGCATTTTACGAATGGCTGACTCCAGGCCGCGTGGCCAGCGGCGAGACCTTCCAATTCTCTGAACTTGAGTGGAATTTGGACTTGTGGGCGGCAGATAAACTTGTCGCACGGGAACATTACTCGCTTAGTCCGGAGAACAGCAGTCTGCACCCACTCCAGATGTTTTCGGAGACCGCCCAGTATATCGGCTGCTTTGTTCAAGGGTTCGAGATTGATGCGTCAGAGATCGACGCCATGGAATCATCCGATGTCTATATAGG
>JAYVZW010000232.1:0-5713 GCA_043783015.1 Verrucomicrobiota bacterium | reverse complement strand
CTTCAATCCTTCAGAACTCAGAGCCGATTTTCTCGGGCTGGTAATCTTGAGGAAGGGGTTTGAATCCATGCTGCACCGCGCGCGTCCACAGGAGCGTGCCGGCGGGTTCCTGGCCGGGGATTCGCAGGACATGATCGCCAGCCTCCATAAAAGCTGATTTTGAGAAAGGCTTGCCGTCGAGCTGCACGATAATCCCTTCACCCCCATCCATCACGAGGGTGTAATCGGCCGGAATTTTGATGGTAAACCGGATGTTCCCTTCCCGATCGGGTGCGGGTAATTTTTTTCCGACGACGCGAAGCTGGCCGACCGGAATATAATTATCCTCGATGAAGTGCCGCGCCCCTCGTGGAAGTCTGTGGGTGATGGTCATCGCCACGCAAGTCCGGGTGGCGATAAGGCGATCGGAAATTTCATCAGGAAGCAGGCCGTTGTTCAGGCGGGCGCGGGTGAAAGGCTCCAAAACAAAATAGTATGGGCGCGGACGAAAGACGGCTTCGCCTTTGTGGGTCATGATGTATTCATTCGGCCTGGTGAGGGTGAGCGCTTCTGCAATGAGATGATCCACCGGAAGCGTCTGGTTGATCGTAATGGGGCGTGCCAGCATGACCCAGCCAAGCATCGCGACCACCAGACACGCGAGAAAAGACTCGGGTGAAATTCGCGAACGTGATGAAATTCGTTCTGCCGCTGAGATGAGTGGCACGCAGAGGATGAGCATTGCCAGCGGATAGACTGGAAGATAGTTTTGGCGGGTGTTCACCGGCCAGGCCAATTCAAGCACGCTGAGGAGGAGTCCCGCGTGGAGAAAGACCGTTGTGCGACGAAATGCGGTTCCCTCGTTTCCCCAGAATCGGAACAAAATTCGAGCGATGAGCGTCAAAATCAGAACGGCGAGAGCCAGCAAAATCCATGACGGAGTCCGGCCCTCGACATGCATGCCTGCCGGCAGGATGTTGTGCTGAAAGATGCAATACTTCATGTCCGCTAGCGCCCCCTGTCGGGCCAGAAAAACCACCAGCATTCCTGGCACAACTACGAAGCCCGCCAGGGCTGAAGCAATGTGTGCCAGGAAACGTGCCGGCTTGAACTCTCTCCAGATCGCGGGCGCAACGAGGAAGGCCACTCCTGCAGCTCCAGCTAGTGCTCCGATGAGCAGTCCGGTCTTGATAGAAGCCGAGAGGCTGATTCCGGCCAGCAAACCGGCGATGAAACTTCGCGGCAACGAGGGACGGCCGGAGATCAAAACCGCAAGAGCCAGCAGCCACACCGCCGCCCATAGATTGTCGGGACGAAACTCGATGGTCGGAAAAAAATAATTGGGCAGAGCGCCTGCGATGATGGGTGCCCAGAGTCCGACACGCTCGGAAAATAGCACCCTTCCCAGCCAATGGACTGCACCCAGTGAGAGGAGAAAAAAGGGCACCATAAACACTCGGGCATGATCGAGGATGTCCGCCCGTTCCCCCAGCCAATTCAAGACCGGCGTCATAAGGATGGGAAACAGCGGGGCGTGATTGTCGAAAAAATCCCGATAGGCCACCAATCCCTGCGACCACTGCCAGACCACGAAGAGGTGCTGGGGCTCATCGCTGTCCACGCGATAGCGGAAGATGTAAACCAACCGCAACACAAGCACCGCGAGAAACAGCAAGGCCACCACAATCTTCTCACGCCTCGTGCAGGGTGTGGCAACATGAACGCCCGAGTTGCCGGACAAAGGGTTTTTTTGCAATATCGATCTTACCATGTGAAAAGGACTGGATAGTATTTTTTGCGCATCATTGAGGACGGCCCTCCAGTGCCAGTGCGTGATACACACATTTTGCAGGTTCCTGCTCTTGTGACCCCACTATGAGCATCACCCCCGGTGCGGATTCTCCAGAAAATCCGCATAAGCATTTTTCAATCCCTCGCGCAAACCGATGCGGGGCTTCCAGCCCAGCGCGGCCATGCGCGAGGAGTCCATGAGCTTGCGCGGCGTGCCGTCTGGCTTTGAGGGATCAAACACGATGCCGCCTCCAAAGCCAACCGTCTCCCTCACCCGTTCCGCGAGTTCGCGAATGGTAATATCTTCTGCGCATCCGATGTTGATCCAGTCGGGCGGATTCGCAGTGCCGAGAAGATGCAGCACACCTCGCGCGAGATCCTCCACATGCATGAATTCGCGATGCGGTTTGCCGCTGCCCCAGACGGTGACTTGCGAGGCGCGCGCAAGTTTTGCTTCATGGAAACGGCGCAGGAGGCCAGGAATCACATGTGAATTCTCAGGATGGTAGTTGTCGCCGGGGCCGTAAAGATTGGTCGGCATCGCAGAATGAAAAAGCGCGCCGTATTGCCCGCGATAGTGCTGGCAGAGTTTTAATCCCGCGATCTTCGCGATGGCATAAGCTTCGTTTGTCACTTCAAGCCGGGATGTCAGCAACGCATCCTCACGCATGGGCTGCGGGGCTTCGCGCGGATAAATGCAGGAACTCCCGAGGAAGAGAAGCCGCTTCACGCCATTACGATAGGCAGCATGAATGGTGTTGCCGGCGATCATTAGATTTTCGTAGATGAATTCGGCACGATGTTCGTGATTCGCATGAATGCCGCCCACTTTCGCCGCTGCGACCACCATGATTTCGGGTTTCTGCGCATCGATGAACCTCTCCACCGCTTCCTGTCTCGTAAGATCGACTTCCGTGTGCGTGGCCGTGATGATTCGCAGACCGGGACGCTTTTCAAGCTCGCACAGGAGTGCGCCGCCGACCATCCCGCGATGACCGGCGATGTAAATGGAACTGGCTTGTTCGAGCAGCATGAATTTGTCAGATGATTTTGCCGCGCCCTGCTGGGGTCACAACCGCTATTTGACTTTCGCTGCGCTGGCGACGGGCTGGGCATCCAAGGGCGGAGTGTTGGGGCCGATGAGCACTTTTTTACCAAGAAATCTGGGCTTGGTGCATAGGACTTCCACATCGAGCACAGCCTTGATGCGAGCCGGGATCTCACGCAGATACATTTTGGCCGTAAAATCGCCCGTGGCGTCTTCTGCATTAAAGGCCACGACGTCTTTCATGCCCGAGCGCCGGGCGATATAGAGCGCGCGCTCATTGTGAAAACGCTGGGAGATGATGATGAAGTCTTGCTGACCGAAGACGCGTTGGGTGCGAATGATGGAGTCGAGAGTGCGCAAGCCCGCATAGTCACAGTATATGTGATCGGCAGGCACGCCCTTCTTGATGAGGGCATTCTTCATGTCGGTGGGTTCGTCGTAGCCGTTGCGATGGTTGTCACCGCTGACCAGCAGGAACTGGACTTTGCCAGCGTGATAAAGCTTGGCGGCGGCCTTCACACGGGCGTAAAAAAAGGAGTTGTCATAGGAACCGATTTTTCTCGCGCATCCGAGGACAAGACCAAGTTGCTTTTGCGGGACTTTATTGATGCTGGAGTAGCAACGACCGTGCGCCATCCAGACCACCGAAAAGTAAATTGCGGCAACAACCACCGCCGGAATCGCAGCCATCACGGCGATTCGCTTCCACCAGTTGCGGAGAAACCTCGCGATGCGGCCTTGATTTTGCGGGTGGTCTTGACTCACGGGTTAGGATGTCGCCGCATGAGAGCCGTTGTTCAACGAGTTTCCGAAGCCGCCGTCTTTATCGCAGGCAACGAAGTGGCACGCATTGATCGTGGATTACTGGTCCTCGTGGGCATCGAAGATGCAGACCACGCAGAGGACGTGGAATGGCTCGCGGGCAAAGTCGCGCGTCTGCGAATCTTCAGCGATGCCGAGGGCAAGATGAACGCCAGTCTTGCGGAAACGGGCGGGAGACTGCTGGTGGTCAGCCAGTTCACGCTGCACGCGAGCACGAAGAAGGGCAATCGCCCGTCCTTCATTCGTGCGGCGCGGCCAGAGGTGGCCATTCCATTGTATGAATCGTTCTTGGCCAAGCTGGAGGAAGACGTCGGTGAACCAGTGGCTCGTGGTGCGTTTGGGGCGGATATGCAGATTTCGCTGGTCAATGACGGCCCAGTGACCGTCTGGTTCGACACCAAGGCGCGTGAGTGACGCGGTTTGCAATACTGGGCTGTATGTGTAGTTTGACGGTTCATGATGAGCCGATCCTATCTGCCCAACCCGCGCCTAGTGTGCTGATATTTACGCGGGATAAATTTATACCTAACAGCCAATCTTATTTTACTAGTTCAATACAATTCATTATTCAATCACCGTCCTGCGAATACGCCATTTTTTTTTAATTCACAATGATTATTTTGAAACTCTAAAAGCGCTTCGTATTTATCAAGATCAGGGGCGTCGTCCCACTGAGCAGAGCCATATCCGACGGGACAGTAATAGGCACATATTTCGCTGTGGTTTATGATACGAATATCATGCAATGAATAGTTTAAAGCTTTGTTCCTATCGCGATCTTTTTGAAGTTGTGCTTGAAACATTGGATCAATGTTCACTCGTTCAAATTTTGTAGCAGGCGCGATTGATGTAGCACTGAATACGGAAATTGCATGATACCTTTGATTTGATCCGGATGAATTACGTAAAACACAAATTGTCTCATCGTCATTCCAGTCAATCGATTCAAAATGCCAACCGTCTTCGTCTGCAAGTTCCAATGGATCACTTACAATGGTAGCAAGCACGGAGTTATCAGCGGTAGATATCAATATAACTGATTTTTGTGTCACTCGCAAAATTACGCTGCCTTTTGGTGATTTATGATCTACAACATTTTTTTGTTCAAGACCCAAGGCAAGTTTGAAAAAGCACATAAATAGCAAAATGTATAACGCGCCTCCAGCATTGAGCATGTGGTTCATTTTTATTTTCATGGCCGATAATTTTGTGGAATATCGCTGGCTTCAATTTCATGAAATACCAAGTCGACATAGCTTTTGCGACGTTCCGGCTCACCGATAGACAATCTCCACCCATGAAAAGACCATGCCTAGTTAGTAAAAAGACAATGCCTTCCTCCATTGTAACGCCTACTAGTATCAAGAATTAAATATCCTTCGCGTGTGTTAAAACGAGCTTTTCGATACACCTCTCCTACAGGAAATCCGTTAGGTGCGGCGTTATCATCGCGATCAGCTCCTGTAATTACTCCGATAGTGGCATTTGCATTCATTGCGTCCGCAACTATGTCTGGATTTGCAACCCTAGGAACAGCATGTGTGACATAAACCCGCCCATCTATATTAGGGACATCATTTGCGGCCGTGATGCGCTTATCTCTTAGTTCATCGATTCCCATTGTTACGCTCGATTGCCAATTCCAAATTGCCGACCTTGGAATATAAAGATCTCGTTGTCCTTGACGTCTTGTTAGTTGAAATAAACCAAATCCACCTGTGTTGTCCGGAATGCCATCAACTGGAGGCCGACCTGTTCCACTCAGACGATCAATAGAGGCGCCGTTATCGTCATCATTATGAATAGGAAATCCTGCTCCCCGATAGCCACCTGGTCGCCCTTCCCAAAAGGGCGCTTCGCTAGATTGGATGGGTAAAAGCTGATGGGATTTGGAGGTTGAGACCACCCGCCATCCAATAGCAGACGGCTCTAAAGTTATCGAAGTTGTGGAAGCCCCTGGCCCGACGCCGAGCAGTTTGGATGATGCCGTTGATGGACTCTATGGCTGCCGAGGTGATGCGATGAGGGTAGTAAGCCAGGATGCCATCCCAATGATTCTTGAGGGTGCGCGCC
>JAYVZW010000231.1:0-5731 GCA_043783015.1 Verrucomicrobiota bacterium | reverse complement strand
GCGCTCACCAGCCATTTCGAAGGTTTTATCCAGAACCTCATCAGTTCAGGCCGCTACAACAACGCCAGCGAGGTCGTGCGTGCCGCCCTGCGTGAATTGCAGGAAAAGGAAGGCGAAGTCTTCCCGCCCGGCTCGCTCAAGCATCTATACACTCCCGCGCACAACCGCGAAGAAACACGGCTTGCTCGCAAGCAGCGCGTTCCCCGCCCGGATGAAGTATAAGGCCGTGGGACATCTATACCTACGAGTTTGAGGGCGCGAGCGCTCATCCGGCAGTGATCGTGTCTCATCCCGACCGCGTCGCCCGAGCCGAATGGGTCAACGTTCTCCTCTGCACCACGCAGCGTGCCAACCGTCCGCCGAACGATAACGAAGTCCGCCTCAACGGAGCCGACGGCCTCGACTGGGAAACCCTCTGCCGGTGTGATGCGCTATGGCTGGTGGAAAAATCGAAGCTCAAGAACAAACGCGGAGTTGTATCCCCAGTGCGCCGTCGCCAAATCGTGAACAAGATCAATGCCGCGATGGGCTGGAAGCTGGTTTAGGAAGATCGACGAAGAAAGCGGCAACAAGGAACGGAGCGGTTCACTTCGCGGCTTCGCACCAACCGCCGACCAAAAACCCTCCGCGCGAGCGGCAAAAATCCGAAGCCCGTCATGCTATCCACGATTTACGCGAACAAAATCATGCACATCCGGCAAGTGCCATTCTTTGAAACAGGAATCTTTAAACGGCTGCTGTGCCTCCAAATATCGAATATTTAGATGCGTCTCCATCCAAACACCAGTAGGTGACCAGTGATGCTATCGCGACCAAATCACGCGCTAACACCTTCCTACAGTGATGGGTTTGCTCACTCGACCATACGCAACCAGCTCTGAGTAAGGCGACCCAAGCGTCGGAGAAAGATGTATTGCACGAATCCCTTTGCAGCGCGTTTAAGAATGCGACCGACGCCCGGAACATGGAGATCGCCCGCCACATTGCCGGCTGCCGCTACGGCATCTTGAGGCGCGTCGTCTGTGTGTGCGGAGTGGGAAAAATGATCGTGAAAAGTCTTCGACCATGAGTCAGCGTCCTTTGCTGATTCTTCGATCTTGCCCGCGACAACTCCTTGCACCGCTGCCCAGCCCATGACGACGAGCGTGCTCGATGCACCGAGGCGCAGCCGGTAAATTCGACATAAATCGCCAATCATGGCAAATGCCCCATGAAGAACTATTGCCGTATCCACAAGCGCGAGTGGAACCGCAGCGGTTTTCACCGCGACGCGCCAAGCATATTTCTTGATGCATTCCTCCGCAGCTTCATCCACCACGGATTGATACCCTTTGCGAAAGCGTTTCAGCCAGTCCGCATCTCCGGTCTTCTTTACTGGGTCTGTGAGATCCCGCAGATGCTCAATCAATTTGTCAGCCTGCTCCAGACTGAATCCCATCGCGACCAACGATCTTTTGTCAGGAGGAAAATCGTCGAGATATTTCCGGACGCGCCGACGCGCGTCCTTCGTTTCTCTGCCCGCGAGTTCGCGAAACTGCGCACGCTCATTAAGATCGTCAATGCCACGCAAGGTGATCCGCTGTGTGCGACGCAAGCCAAAGTAGCTGATGAACAACCGACCAACGGCAAGCACGATTGCGCCGAGCAAGAGCGTGAGCAGTGCATAACAAATCCGTCGTGGGACTAGCGGGAAGACCTCAATTTGGGCGATAAGCGCAACGGTTTGGGCAAAGACAAACAAGCCAACAAGACCAAGGATAGCGCCCACTCCCAGCAAGAAGCCGCTGCTTGCAAGGAATCGCGGAAGCCGCAAGTCCGGAATCACACGAATGATCTGACCGGCAGCCGCAGACTCCTTCGCGAGCCGTTTGCGTTTCTCTTCAGCGTCGCGTTCATCCCGAGTCTTGTCCGATATGACAAAGGCTTCTGGGGGGACGCCATCCGGATGGCCGAGTGGCCCTTGGTAATGAGCCCTTGCCGCCAGCGAGTCTGGTGCCTCAATGCTTCCCGTTGGGGCCGGAGGAAAAACACGCATTCCGGGATCACCCAGAGGCGGCCGTGGATCATCATTCGTTATATTATTTGCCATAGAGCACAAACTTTAACACCTCATTGATCTTGGCATGCTGCGGCGGTTCGCGATGATTGGCCGGAATCTTCGGATGGAAGTCGGTGAACCGGAAGTCCCCCGCAAGCCAATTGTTAGACCAGTCTCCAGGCAGGTCTGGCACGGGCACTTCAATCTCCTTGTCAGTAGGTGGCCGGCGCTTCAGCGGCACGACCTTCTGTTCCCAGAGGGGCCTGCCTTCAAGAACCTTTTTTTCGTCGCGGTGCCGCGAGGTTGTTGAATTTACCGCCTTACATATAAAATATTCAACGTCACTCAGACCGCAGCGCTCAGCCAAGTTCCCAGCAAGTCCCTTAATGAGCTTTTCTAGGTTGTCATGATCCTCTTCGTGGACCTTGTCGGCTTTCGATGCGACGAACGCGACACGACTGACAGATCGCAGCTTGATGCGTCGCCCCACCATTTTCAGCCACAGCACTAAGTTCAGCGCACCGCGTGCCATCCATTTTGTGAATTCGCGGCGACGTTGAATACAGTCCAATAACTTTTCGATGATATCCTGCGTGTCGTTGAACTTTTGCATGCCTGAACCGAGCACGTCGGTTACGTCAACAAGATAAATGAGGGCGTCGCACGAGAGCAGGTGCGCAGCGAAGGGGCGAACAACCGCCTGCTGGTAATGCTCGTAGTGCTGCGCAAAACACCGTGCAAGTTCGGGTGCGTTTTCCCGGACATTTGCCGGCAGGGGGGCGAATTCCCGGCCGAGGCATCCGGCGCAGCCGACCGCCGCAAGTTCATCCGCAGAGTCAGCCGCATACAAATCCACCGCACCCTCTGCCCTGCGCTTTTTTCTAACGCGCTCCCTGACTTCCTTCCCGTCGGAATCAATAAGGAAAGTGGAGGGCGTAATTAGCGCGTGGCAGTCGAGGATAAGATGCCCAAGAGCGAGTTTCCATGCTGCGACAATATCTTCCTGTTGAGGATCGTCCTGCTCGATTGCCCGGATGAAGGATGCGGAAGCGACGGCCTTCCCCGGATCATTCGTCAGGCTGCGGATCATCATGTCGGACCACTCACCAAAACTCTGATTAACCATGGTGACATCGGCAACCCGTTCACCTGGGAAGTCGAAAAACTCGATCTCGTCTTTGTTCACTATCGCTGACGAACACTCAAAGCTGCAGCGCCAGAAGGAGGAATCCTTTGTTTTAGCTGGCCACTCCTCGTTCACCGCGAGGTGCTTGCGCAACAAATCGTAGTCAAATTCATCGCGTTTGTCATGAGGCGGCAACCGGCGGTAAAGTCGTGTCTTGTCATCACCCAAATTGAGACCGCCATACTCAAGTTGATTGATGAGCGAAAGCAGAAATACCGTCTTACCCGCTCGTGCCGAGCCAGTGATGCCGATTTTGTGAACGCGAGTGCGAATTTTCATGCCTTTACAGTTAATTATTGATGTGCGCCGTCACTGCTTGGAATTATGGTTAGATGATGGATGGACTAAATTCAAGCGAAGCGCAATCACCTGCACTCCCAGCGTGATTTTATTGGTTTTCATGGGACGCAGGGCGCGCTGCGTTCTCGCCAGGAGCGACAGATAGTGTTGATCGCCCACGGAACAAGTGACGCAAATCCAGGCCAAAGTAAGCTAGGCAGTTAAGCAACAGCATGGTGGCGGCAGCTTCGTCCAGATTGCCGATGATCGGAATATTGTCGGGGATCAACTCGACGATCCCGGCACCGACATTCAGCAAATACAAGGCTGACAGCAGGCCTAGCATAAAGATGACTATGCTCTTCAGGAAGAACATCATGGCCTCAACTCGGTGGATGGTGAAATGTTATTTGCCGAGGTTGGCGGTTCATTCTCAAAAATCACTTTGATGCTGGTAAGCCGGTCACTGCGCCATTTATCCTCCCGCAAGAGAAATTTTTTAACGAACTCGGCAACTGTTTTCCTGCACTCTTCACGGGCCAGATTGACGTGCCGGCTGTCCGCAGCCTGCTCATTTAGCGTGGGTGTCATGCTACGCTCCAAGGCGGCAAGCTGTTCGTGTTTGTCAAAACGCGCCCAGCCGCTTGCGGACTTTGCTTCCATCTTGTCGGTATGAATTGCCGGAGGCAGACTCGGCCTGATGCGAGGTGCCTGAACGATGCAGCTAGAGCCGGCTTCCTCAAGCTTCCAAGAATCACCCAACTGCAAATGGTAGCGATAGGTCACAGGCACTCGAACCTGGGCAACGGATTCTCCAAGATAAACCCAACCCCAGCCTGTGTATTTCTTATCGGAACGGTTAAACGTCTCGACCGCATCCGCAGTGGCCAGCTCCAAATTTCCCATCCCTGTAGAATGAATTTCAGGGATGCCTGATATAAATTTCTCTGTCAGAGTTTCAGTAGAAAAAGCATGAGTGCAGCTACGAAGAGTGAATACATAAGCACCCAGTGGGATCAACGCGAGAGCCACGATGGTGAGCGGCCAGCGATAGTGTGCAAGTGTGGATGGCTGCGTTTGCATAAAAACTCAATAAAAGCATTGAGAGGCGTGAATGCAAATCGTCTCTAGGGCCTCATCCGCGTGGACTTAGGAGTCACAACAAAAGCCGCACCTGCCGCTTCTTGTCGAGTTTCAAGACATCGCCATTTTTCCACTCGGGCGTCGCTTTTGGATCGGACAACTTTTCGCCGTTGAGCTGGACGCTGCCGCCTTGGATGAGGCGGCGCACGTCTCCGCCGCTGGGTGTGGTTTGGAAAGCTTCCGCGTAAGCCTGCAAGACCACACCTAGCACATCACGCCGGTCATCGAGTTTCACGACAGGCAAATCCGCGTGCGCCAGATCACGCTTGCTGAAGCGAGTCTCGAAATCCGCGCGTGCTTCTATCGCGGAATCGGCACTATGATAAGTCGCCACGCATTTCGCGGCGAGCTGTTTCTTGGCCTCCATGGGATGCAGCGACTTGTCCATCTCTTCGCCGAGAACGAGCAGATAATACTTCTCCATCAGTTCATCCGGGATGCTCAAGAGCTTGCCGAACATTTCTTTCGGCGCGTCGGTGAGACCAACGTAGTTGCCGAGCGACTTGCTCATCTTCTTAACGCCGTCGAGACCTTCGAGCAGCGGCAGCGTCATCACGACCTGCGGCTCCTGGCCTTCTTCCTTCTGCAAATCACGACCGACGAGGATGTTGAACAACTGGTCGCTGCCGCCGATCTCCACATCCGCGCGCACCACGACGGAATCCCAGCCTTGCATGATGGGATATTGAATTTCATGCAGGCGGATTTCATGGCCTTGACCGAAGCGGTTTTTGAAATCCTCACGTTGCATCATCTGGTTGAGCGTGACCCTCGCGTTCAGCTTGATGACCTCCATGAAGGTCATCTTCGCAAACCAGTCGCCATTGAACACGATCTCGGTCTTTGCTTTGTCGAGCACAAGAAACGCCTGCTCGGTGAAAGTCTTCGCGTTCGCCATTGCTTCGTCATGCGTCAACGGCGGCCGCGTGCTGCTGCGGCCGCTGGGATCACCGATCATCGCGGTGAAGTCGCCGATGATGAGCACTACGTGATGCCCGAGTTCCTGAAACTGGCGCAGCTTCCGCAAGGCGACCGCATGACCGAGATGGATGTCCGGCGACGTGGGATCCACGCCCAGTTTCACG